>CANJSR010000538.1 GCA_947476855.1 Acetobacteraceae bacterium | reverse complement strand
TCCCGACAACGTGGCGCCCAGCAGTTGGAGGTAGTTGAAGGGGGACAGCAGCGCGGCGGGACCACGCTCGAACGCCTTGGTGAGCAGATAATGGGCGCTGCCACCGATGATCCCCATTGAGAGGAACAGCGCCCAATGGTGCCACTGGTTCGGCATCGTGAAGAAGAACGGCGACATCGCGACGACCACGCAGGTGCCGACAAAGCCGGACCAGATGTTGGTGGTCTCGGCATGATCCTGGCCGGCGAGGCGGCGGGTGATCAACTGATAGCCGGCGGAACTGACGGCGCTGCACAGCAGCAGGATCGCGCCCCACTGGTCGGCGCCGTCGCCGCCCGGGCGGATGATGATCAGCGTGCCGAGGAAGCCGGTCAGGATCGCCGCCCAGCGATGCAGGCCAACCTTCTCTCCCAGGAAAGGACCGGACAGCGCGGCGACGATCAGGGGGGTGGAAAAGCTGATGGCCGCGGCGGTGGCGAGCGAAAGCTGGGTCAGGCCGGTGAAGTAGAACAGCGAGGAGCTGATCCCGCACAGGCCTCGGATGATCTGCAGGCCGGGGCGCTTGGGGACCAGGATGCGCGGACCGTGGCGAGGGGCGAACAGGATCAGCATCCACAGGAAGGCAATGCCGTGGCGGAACAGCGTGACCTCGAACGGGTGATAGGACTCGGCCATCACCTTGCCGCAGGCGTTCACGTAGACGATCAGGCCGACGTAGACGCACATCAGGCCCATGGCCTGGAGCAGGCGGTCGTCCAGGCGGACGGCGGGGGCGAGGGTTTTCATGGGTTGGGGGGCACCAGACGGAACACGCGCCCTTCGGCCTGGCCGCTCCGCCGAAAATGGTCGGCGCCCGAGGCAACCCGGCCGGCATCGATGGCCGCCGCGATGTCGGGATGGCGCGCGCGGTAGAACGCCTCATCAAAGGCCAGGCCGTGGAAGGGCACCGGGGTCAGCCGGTCGCGCACGAAGGCGGCTGCGGTGTCGGCCAGGGCGGTCCAGGCCTCGCCTGGCAGCCGGAACGTATGGCCGGCGTCGACGAAATGCAGCCGGACCTGGGGGGACAGGTCGTGGTCCAATGCCTCATCCAGGCCGCCATAGACATCCCGCAGGCCCTGGATGATCAGCGTGGGGGTGGTCAGGCGGCGCAGGTGGCGGGTCCGGTCGGGTTCGTGGCGGTGATCGGGGTGGCGGAACGGGTAGCCCAGGCAGATCACCGCCGCCACCGGATATTGGCAGGCGAACCGCGTGACGATCTGTGCGCCGCTCGATCGCCCGATCAGGATCGTGCCGGAGAGGTCATCGGGCGCCGAGGCCTCCAGCAGGGCGAGCCGAACCTCGGGGGTGGACCAGGCGGCGGGGGCGCCGCGGTTGGCGATCAGGTCTTCGTAGGACACGAATCCGGTGGCGCCCAGGGCAAACAGGCGGGGCAGCAGCCGGCTGAGCAGGGCCTGCGCGATGGGGCGATCCCGCGGATAGGATGTCCCCGGCATGAAGACGACATTCCCCAGCGGGGGTGAACCGCCGGGGTCTGATGCGTGGGAAGCGTCTGGGGTGGGCACGTGGGATCACCCCGGCAGCCGGTCGAGCCGAACGTGTGTCAGTGGCTGGGGCGATAGAACGGCCGGTCGCCCTTGACCGTGACGCGGTAGCCCGAGCGGACCTGCGGGAAGTAATCCCACATGGCGATGTGCTGGACGCAGCGATTGTCCCAGAACGCCACGCTGTCGGGCTGCCACTGGAAGCGGACCTGCCAGTGCGGGCGGTTGCAATGCTCATACAGGAATTCAAGGACCGCCTTGGCCTCGGCGTCGGGCAGGTCCTTGATACCGGTCGTGAACACCGGGTTGACGAAGATCGCCTGCTTGCCGGTGACCGGATGCGTGCGGATCAGCGGGTGTTCGGAGCGGGGGAAGGTCTTCTTCTCGGTATCGCCGATGATCTGGTTGGTGCGGTTGTAGTTGGGCGCGCCGTCATGGATCGCGGTCAGGCCGCCGAGGAAGCGCTTCATCGGCTCGGACAAGGCGTCATAGGCCGCGTACATGGAGGCGAAGATCGTGTCGCCGCCGTTCGTGGGGATGGTCTTGAGGTTGAGGATCGAGCCCATCGGCGGCTCCTGATCGCAGGAGACGTCGGAGTGCCAGCGTTCGCCGGACACCCGCTTGGAATTGGCGTCGGCGTGGATGGGCAGGATTTCGGGGTGGCCGTCGGGGCCCTTGGTGTTCGGGTGGATGGAGAGATCGCCGAACAGGCGGCCGAACGCCTTGTGCTGGTCGAAGCTGAGCTTCTGGTCGCGGAAGAATATGACCTGGTGCGCCATCAGCGCGTCATGGACTTCCTGGAACTGCTGGTTGCCGAGGGGGCGGCCGAGATCGATGCCGGAGATTTCGGCGCCGATGGTGGGGGTGACGGGTCTGACGGTGATGGTTTCGTAGGGCACGACGTCCTCCTGTTCCCGGGTTGCCGGTTGGGGGACACTATCGGCAGGTTCGGGGTGGGAGGCAAATGGCGGTTGGGTTTGGGATGGACTTTGACAATTTTCCTATTTCTTGGTAGGGAATGAGGTTGGGTTGTTGTGGTGGCGGGGCGTGCGGGAGAGGTGGGGCTGGGACGGTTTTTTCGAGGGACACGACCCCATGCCCGGTGAACCGCACGCCCCCTCTCCCCTTGCGGGAGAGGGCTGGGGTGAGGGGGATCGCGGCACAGGTCCGGGGGGTTCAACCCCTCACCCCAACCCTCTCCCGCAAGGGGAGAGGGGGCGTGGGGGGACGGGCGGGGGGTCTTTCCCTCACCCACATCCCAGCCCATCACCCTTCGAGGAATTTTCCCTACGGTGCTACCCCATGTCCGGTGAGAAATCCGCCCCAGATCGCGCCGCCGCTTCTCCCTGGATGACATCGCGGCCCGGACACTCTATCTCTCCCGCTGAACCATGGGCGACCTCCGCCCCGGACACAGCAGGCCCCCCCAAGCCATATGACCGACACTCCGATCGACCATA
>CANJSR010000537.1 GCA_947476855.1 Acetobacteraceae bacterium | reverse complement strand
CGGCGGGGACGCGCCGATCATCATCCATGACGCCCGCGCCGGCACCCAGCACGTCATCTGCGGCCAAGGCCCATCCCCCCAGGCCGCGACGCTGGAGGCCTTTGCCGCCCTCGGCCTGGACCTGATCCCTGGCACGGGGTTGCTGCCCGCCGTCGTGCCCGGCGCCTTCGATGCCTGGGCGCGGATGCTGCGCGACTGGGGCACGTGGGAACTCGCCGACGTCATGGCCTATGCGTTGGGCTACGCGCGCAACGGCTGCCATGTGGTCGGGCGGATCAGCGCGCAAATCCAGACGATGAAGCCGATGTTTGAGCGGGAGTGGAAGACCTCGGCCGCCGTCTTCCTGCCAGGCGGCAACGTCCCCGCGCCGGGATCGTTGCTGAAACGTCCCGCGCTGGCGGATACCTGGGAACGCGTGCTGCGCGAGTCCGTCGGCGCCACCCGCGAAGCCCGCATCGATGCCGCCCGCCGCGCCTGGTACGGCGGCTTCGTGGCTGAGGCGGTGGATCGGTTCTTTCGCGGCAATGAAATCCTCGATGTCTCCGGCCGGCGCCATCGCGGGCTGCTGACGGGCGATGACATGGCCCGCTGGTCGGCGCCGGTGGAGAAGCCTCTCGCGTATGACTACGGCGAATACACCATCCTGAAATGCGGGCCGTGGAGCCAGGGGCCGGTGTTCCCGCAGATGCTCTCGATCCTGAAAGGATTCGACATCGGCGCGATGGACCCGGTGGGCGGCGATTTCGTGCATGTCGTGACCGAGGCGATGAAACTCGCCTTCGCGGATCGCGAAGCGTTCTATGGTGACCCCGATCACGTTTCGGTGCCGATGGATGTCCTGCTGTCGGATGGTTACGCGGCTGATCGGCGCGCTCTGATCGGGCGGGAGGCTTCGATGGCGCTGCGACCTGGAACGGTGCCGAATTTCACGAACACCGTCGATCACAACGCGGCGTCCCGCGCGACGCTGCTGGCGGGCGATGTGTCCGGGAGCGGGGAGCCGACGGTGTCTCGGCTGGGTGCCTCCAGCGGCGATACATGCCATCTGGATGTGATCGACCGGCACGGAAACATGGTGTCGGCGACGCCATCCGCGGGGTGGCTGCAATCTTCGCCCGTGATCCCCGAGCTTGGGTTTCCGTTGGGCAGCCGCGGGCAGATGTTCTGGCTGCGGCCTGGGCTGCCGAACAGCCTCGCGCCCAACAAGCGCCCGCGCACCACGTTGTCGCCGAGCATGGCTCTGCGAGGGGGGAAGGGTTGGATGGCGTTCGGGACGCCGGGGGGCGAGCAGCAGGACCAGTGGTCCGTCATCATGTTCCTGCGGATGGTGCATCACCGGATGGGCATCCAGCAGGCGATCGACGCGCCGTCGTTTCATTCGGAACATTGGCCGTCGAGCTTCTGGCCGCGTGTCGCCCGCCCGGGCCGCCTGGTGCTGGAGGGGCGTTATTCCGATGCCGTTCTGGCCGATATGCGCGCGCGTGGGCACCTCGCCGACCGTGGTGACGACTGGTCAGAAGGTCGACTCTCCGGCGCTCGGCTTGAAAACGACGGGCAGATGTTTGCCGGCGCCAATCCGCGCGGCATGCAGGGCTACGCGGTGGGACGATGATGCGGACTTTGGTGCAGCCGGGGCCTTTGGGGTTCCCTCGGGTCGAGATGGCGGGTGGCGTGGTGGAGACGCTGTCGTTTCCGTTGCGCACCGGCGTGACGTTGCATGAGGCTGTGACGGGGCCGTTGGTCGCCGCTGGGTTCCAGGGCGGGACGGTGGTGATCGAGGGCGGGGCTTTGGACCCGTTCCGTTACGTGATGCCGGGGCCGCCGGATGATGCGTCCCACGTGGCGTATTTCACGGCGCCGCGCGCGCCGGTCGGGGTGACCCGGTTGGAGCGGGCGAACCTGACGTTTGGCTGGGCTGAGGGGGCGCCGTTCCTGCACTGCCACGCTGTCTGGATCGAACCGGATGGGTCCCGCCGCGGGGGGCATATTCTGCCTCGGGAGAGTGTGGTGGTGGGATCGGGTGTTGTCTTCGCCTGGGGGTTTCCGGATGTGCGTGTGGAGACGGGGTTTGATGCGGAGACGAATTTTACCCTGTTCGGCGTGAAGGGTGGGGCGGTTTCCGGGGCCTCGGCGGTGATGGCGCGGGTGCGGCCGAATGTGGATATCACGCTGGCGGTGGAGGAGATCGCGGCTGCTTGCGGGTGGTCGGATGCGGTTGTTCGGGGGAGTTTGGGATCTCTGGTCGGGGCTTCGTTTGCGGATGGCCGGATTGTGGGGGATTTGGCGACGGAGGTTCTGGTTCGGTCCGGGCGGGTTCGGGCTGGGCGGGCGGAGGTGGATTTGGCTGTGGTGGATATGGGGGGCGGGGTGCATGAGGGGGTTTTGGTGAGAGGGGGGAATGGGGTTTTGATTACGTTTGATTTGGTGGTGGGGCGGGGGTGATGGTTAGAGGAGACTAACCGGTTCTTTGTGTAAGTAGCGATCCGTGGCTTCCTTAATCCGAAGGGAGACCCAGGATGCGCGATATCCGCCTTGAGCACGCCTGTCGATCCGCTCTCGGTTATCGCTTTGACCCAAGTCCATAAGCGATTTGCGACAATTTATTTGCATGAACCTTTGAGCCCGGCAGCATCCCTCTCGGACGTGTACGTCTAGCGGATGATGCAGGCCGGATGCGGTAGCCTCGCAAAGTTGGGGGTGACATCGCCGATTTTTGCAGTATACTATTACTTGCCTAGAATTCTTATCCTACAAGGTGGGATATTTATGATTCGAAGGGCAGAGAACGGTAGCGAAGATGGTCACCCTTCCCTGTATGACGCACACCCAAACGAACGATTGTGGGTGTCTCTCAATACAGGGTGGTCAGAACCAGAAGGAGACCCAGTTATGGTATACGCGTTGATCCTTGATGCAGAATTCACTGGCAATGATGACCAGGTCACCGTCGTAAAATTGGCCAACGATCTGGCCACATTACGGACGAAAACTAACTACAACCCGGCTG
>CANJSR010000536.1 GCA_947476855.1 Acetobacteraceae bacterium | reverse complement strand
TGGGGCTGGCCGCCGCCGGCAGCGGCTTTGCCATGCAGTACCAGGCCGCGGTCATTCTGGGACGGGAGGCGCGGGCATGAGCAAGGACCGTGTTGGCATCATCGGAATCGGCCAGTCTGCGTTCCGCTCCCGCCGCGACGACGCTTCCTATCCCGAGCTTGTGCGCGAAGCGGTCACGATCGCGATGGCGGACGCGAAGCTCGACTTCGACGCGATCGAGGCGATCGTCTACTCGCTGTCCCCCGACGCGATGATCGGGATCGGCAACGCCGAACGCCTGGGCGTCGACGCGGTCGGCGGGCGGCGGAAGCGGTTCCTGCGCATCAATACGGGTGGCTCGACCGGAATCTCCTCCGTTGCGGCCGCGTATTATCATGTCGCTTCCGGTCTGTGCGACGTCGTGTTGACCGCTGGCGCCGACAAGGTGGGTGAGTGCGGTGACTCCCAGACCGTCCTCAACAAGATCTGGGACCCCTCCTTCGAACGATCCCTTCCGCTCGGCACCATCAACATGCTGGCGATGTCGGCTGTCAGGTATATGCAACGGTATGGCATGACCCAGGAGGACATGGCCCGCGTCGCGGTCAAGAACCGCCGGCACGCGTCGTTGAATCCGAACGCGCATCTGCGGAAGGTCGTAACGATCGACGACGTGATGGAATCGCGGACGATTTCCTGGCCGATCAAGCTGCTGGACTGCTGCCCGCAATCGACGGGCGGGGCCGCGATGGTATTGGCCTCGGAACAATATATCCGGGACAACCATCTGGACGCGGTGTGGATCACCGGCCTCGCGCATCGGGCGGAGACGTACTGGATGGGCGACCGCATGGGCACCAACCCGACCGCGGAACACGCCGATGCCTATGCGCTGCGCCGGTCGTTCGAGCAGTCCTACAAGATGGCCGGCATCACCGATCCGGCCAAGCAGGTCCATGTCGCGGAGCTTTACGCGCCGTTCTCGAACACCGAGTTCCACGCGATCGACGCCGCGGGGCTGTGCAAGCCGGGCGAGTCGGTGCCGATGCTGCGGGAAGGAAAGTTCGACCTCGATGGCTGGATACCGGTGAACCCGTCGGGCGGCACGCTCTGCACCAACGCGATTGCCGTGACGGCGATGGCGCGGGTGGCGGAGACGGCGTTGCAGGTATGGGGCCGCGCCGGGGCGCACCAGGCAAAGAACGTGCGGGTCGGGATCGCCAGCGGCAATGGCGGCGATCATCAAATATTCGGAACGATGGTCATCGAAGCCTGAGCATAGGGAATAGAGTCAATGGAACTGCTGGGCCGGACGGAAACCTGGAACATCACCTACGATCACGCGCTGGGTGAGATCGCGAGCTACTTCTACACGCAGATCCGCGACAACGCGCGTATCTACGGCCGTCGTTGCGCGAAGACCAACCACGTGCTGGTGCCGCCGCGGGCTTTCTCTGATGAGACGCTGTTGCCCACGACGGAATGGGTGGAGGTCGGGCCCGGCGGCTCGATCCAGGCCTTCACGATGGTGTATGAGCGTTTCAACAACCTGCCTGATCCGCCCTATGCCTTTGGCTATGTGCTGCTGGACGGCGCGGATACCGCGCTGGGCGGGTACTTCAAGGGTGTGGACCTGACCGATCCCGCGAAGGCGGCGGAGCAGCTTGCGATCGGGACGCGGGTGATGACGACGTTCGCGGAGAAGCGGACGGGAGATGGGCTGGATTTCTGGTTCGAGCGGGCCTGAGGGGGGCGCTCGCGGCCACGCGGCGCTCAACCACCGTCATCATGGCGCTCCATTCCGTCGTCCCGGGCTCCACCCCCGTCATCCCGGGCTTGTCCTGGGACCATTCGCAGCAGGGTGCTGGAATTGGTCCCGGGACAAGCCCGGGATGACGAGGGGAGAGGGGCCATTGACGTCGACCGTCATGGGCGGGCTTGACCCGCCCATCGCCAAGCACCCAGTCGGCTGAAATAACGCGAAAAACCCAACAGCGGCGTCCCGGGCGATGGACGGGTCGAGCCCGTCCATGACGGAAGTACCCGCCGTCCCGGGGCCAGGACCCCTACCGCCCCCGCGCCGCCAGCGCCTTCGCGCGGTTCACCGTGTTCCGTGCCCGGTTCACCACCGGCACGTCGATCATCGCGCCCTCGAACTGCACCGCGCCCAGCCCCTGGGCATAGGCCTCATCATACGCGGCGATCATCTTCTCCGCCCGCTCGACTTCCTCGGGGGACGGCTGGAACTCCTGGTTCAGCACCGTCACCTGCAACGGATGCACCGCGCTGGCGCACATGAAGCCCATCCGGCGGGACCGCCGGACGATCGCACGGAACGCGTCCTGGTCCCGGAAATCGGCGATCGAGCCCACGAACCCCATCGGCATGATCCCCGCGGCCTTGGCGGCGAACAGCGTGCGCTGCTTCGGGTAGAACAGCGTCTCCGGGTCCGCCACCGCGCCGATATCGGCGGCGAAGTCCTCGGACCCGAGGCTCAGGCCGACCAGACGGCGGCTGGACTTGGCGATGTGCTCGATCTTGAAGAACCCGTTGGCGTCTTCCACCAACGCGATGAACTTGATCTTGCCGAGCGGCAGGCCGCGTTCGGCTTCGAGTTCATCGACGATGGATTCGATCGCCTGGACGTGCTCGGGGCTGTCCACCTTGGTCAGCATCAGCGCGGCGACGCCAGGGATGACGGCGGCTTCCAGATCGCGCACCAGCAGGCGCCAGGGGCGGTTCACGCGCACCAGAACATCGGCGCCGTTGCGGTTCACCTGAGGGATCGCGTCGGCGATCAGGGTGCGGGCGCGTTCCTTCTGGGATGGCGCAACCGCGTCCTCCAGATCCAGGATGATGGCGTCGGCGCCGCGATCGGCACCGGTCTTGACGAACTTCTCGGCCGTGACCGGCACGAACATCAGCGAACGCCAGGCTGGCAGGTCATCACGCATGATCAGGCTTCCTTGATTACGCCGTCGGCCACCATCGCCGCGATGCGCGCGGGGTCGTAGCCGAGGGATTGCAGAATGGCATG
>CANJSR010000535.1 GCA_947476855.1 Acetobacteraceae bacterium | reverse complement strand
GGTGTTCCAGGACTCCTACTCCTCGCTGAACCCGCGCATGCCGGTGCGGGATTCGGTGGCCTTCGGTCCCTACGTGCAGGACAAGCCGAAGGCCGAGGCCCGCGACATCGCCGTCAACATGCTGGCCAAGGTCGGCCTGAACCCGGACCAGTTCGGCCCGCGCTATCCGCATGAATTGTCGGGCGGACAGAAGCAGCGCGTGAACATCGCCCGTGCATTGGCCACCGGCCCGCGCATGGTGATCCTGGACGAACCCGTGTCCGCGCTGGACAAGTCGGTTGAGGCGCAGGTGCTCAACCTGCTCCGCGCGCTGAAGCGGCAGTTCAACCTGACCTATGTTTTCATCAGTCATGATCTGAACGTGGTCCGCTACATCTCGGACCGCGTGCTGGTGATGTATCTGGGGAAAATCGTCGAGCTTGGGCCTGTGGACTCGATCTTCTCGGCGCCGCGGCATCCGTATACGCGGGCCTTGCTGGCATCGAGGCCGTCCATGGATCCGTCGCGGCGGATTGATGAACCCCCGGTGACCGGCGATCCGCCCAATCCGATCGATCCGCCCTCGGGCTGCCGATTCCATACGCGCTGTCCCTTTGCACAGGCGGTCTGCTCGGAACGTGAACCGTTGCTGCTGCAGGAACCCGGTGATGATCGCCACATCGCCGCCTGCCACATGCATGATCCGGAGTCCGGCCACACTGCGGCCGTGGCGGGGAGCGCCTGATGAACAAGACAGAACCATTGGCCGAAGTGCGCGACCTGAAGGTCCGCTTCGTCGGCCGGGAAGACACCGTCCACGCGGTGAACGGCGTCAGCTTCGCCGTCCATCCGGGGGAGGTGCTTTGCATCCTGGGCGAGTCCGGCTCAGGGAAAAGCGTGACGCTGCGATCGTTGATGCGGCTGCTGCCGGAGCGGGCAAAGATCGAGGGCGACGTCCGTGTCGGCGGCCAGGACGTGCTGACGATGTCCAACCGTTCGCTGCGCGACCTGCGCGGCGGATCGGTGTCGATGATCTTCCAGGAGCCGATGACCGCGCTCGACCCTGTCTACACGGTGGGGGAGCAGATCGGAGAGACGGTCCGCCGCCATACCGGCTGCGATAAGGCGAAGGCACGGGCACGAGCGCTGGAGTTGTTGCATCTGGTTCGTATTCCCTCCGCTGAACGGCGGCTCGATGCCTACCCGCATGAGCTGTCGGGCGGGTTGCGGCAGCGGGCGATGATCGCGATGGCGCTGTCATGCAATCCCAAGCTGCTGCTGGCGGATGAGCCGACGACGGCCCTGGACGCGACCGTGCAGATCCAGGTGCTGATCCTGCTGCGGAAGTTGCAGGCTGAGATGGGCATGGGGATGATCTTCGTCACCCACGACCTGGGCGTGGCGGCCGAGATCGCGGACAACGTCGCGGTCATGTATGCCGGCCGGATCGTGGAATACGGGCCGGTCGAGCGGATGATGAAGGCGCCTCTGCATCCGTATACACAGGGCCTGCTGGCCTCGACGGTGCACGACCAGTCGCGGGATCAGGACATCGATGCGATCCCGGGCAGCCCGCCGGACATGCGCCGCCCTCCGCCGGGGTGTGGCTTCGCGCCGCGCTGCGTGAAGGCGCGCGATGTCTGCCGCACCGCGGTGCCCGCCGAACGCTTTCCCGAACCTGGCCGGATGGCCGCCTGCGTGGCGGTGGAGGTGCCGGAGATGGCCGCGGCCTGATAGGCTATCCGCCTATCCAGAAGGGCGGTCATCATGAAGCGTGAGACGATCAACACGGCGGCGTGCGCTCCCACGCCGCCGTTCTATTCCCAGGCGGTGAAGGTCGGGCCGATGATCTTCGTGTCCGGCCAGTTGGCGCGGGACGCCGAGGGCAATGTCATCGGCAAGGGCGACATGGCCGCGCAGACCCGTCAGGTGATCCGCAACATCCGGGCGGTGCTGAACGCGGCGGGGGCTGATCTGCGGCATGTGGTGAAGCTGACGGCGTTCATGACGGACATGAGCCGAGCGGGGGAGGCTTGGAAGGTGAGGGAGGAGATGTTTGGGGAGAGGCCGCCGGCTTCGACGGGGGTGGAGGTCAGCCGGCTGACGCGGCCTGATTTCATGATCGAGATGGAAGTGATCGCGGTGATCGACGATTGAGGGGGCAGTGACCCTGGACGGTGGAAGGGGCAGCGGAGCTAGGTGGTAGCCCCCGTCATGGCGACCCCCCTTCGTCATGGTGGCCGAAGGGCCACCACCCACGACTTCGCTGATCCCAACACCGCAAATCGTGGATGGCGGGCCTTCGCCCGCCACGACGAGGGGGGAGCCGCCGGTGCCTCCGCAGGTGCCCCCCGCCACCACGAGCCGTAACGACAGCCCCGGTCAGACCACCCCAGCCTGCTTCATCCGCGCGACATCCTCGGCGCTGACGCCGCAGATCTCCGACAACAGTTCCGCCGTGTGCTCACCCAGCAGCGGCGGGCGCGTGATCTCGGCCGGCGAGTCCGACAGCTTGATCGGGGAGCCGACCGTCTTGTAGGTGCCGCGGACGGGGTAATCGACGTCCACGATCATCTCGCGGGCGACCAGATGCGGGTCCTCCAGCACCTCCCCGGTGTCCTGGCAGGCGCCGCAGGGCACGCCGGCATCGCCCAGGACCTTCATCACCTCGAACTTCGTGCGCTGCATCGTCCAGGCCGACATGACCTGCGCGAAGGCATCCCGGTTTTCCCACCGCGCGTCCGGCGTGGCGAACAGCGGATCGTCGGCGAGTTCGGGTTTCCCCATCGCGTTGACCAGCGGCTTCCACATCTGCGGCTGGGCGAAGATGTAGACATAGTCGTTCGGCCCGCCCGGCGCGCAAGGGTAGGTCGTGCCGGGAACGGTGCGGCCCAACTGGTTGCCCGACCGGCCCATCGGCTTGCCGGTGCGCTGGTGGTCGCGCAGCGACACGCGGATCAGGTTGACGACGGCGTCCTGCATCGACACCTCGACATGCTGGCCCTTGCCCGTGTTGTGGCGCTGTTGCAGCGCGGCCAGGATGCCGATC
>CANJSR010000534.1 GCA_947476855.1 Acetobacteraceae bacterium | reverse complement strand
GCCTGAAAGCCACTTCTTTTCAGATGCCTACCGAGGGTTCGTTCGCCGTCAACCGGACAGTAGTGAGAAGAAAAATATCAAATATTTGCAGACAAGGAACTTCTCGACCTGATACGACCGTACCTTTTGCCGCCAATGAAGGACCTATCGACGACGGATTTACTCGATAAGATGAATGGATGGCGCAAACGTGGAATAGCATTCGGAATTGGAGGCCGACAGGAAATGGATCGATTCCTCTCAATCCATCTTACAATTCTTCCAAATTTCGATTTACTTAGTGTCCGTCCGAGAGGTCTGCGAGTCATTTGAATCACTTATCGCAGGGCTCACGAATCCCCTCATTTTCTACTATGATATCACTGCGACCGGACAAGTCTAAACTCTCCGGGACAGCGCGATTTGTTCAGGACTGGGGCGAGCGACTCGGCGCATGATCGGGCCGGTTGGCGCGGTTATCCGCTGTCGGGGTGATGACTGCTTGGCATCCGACCCCATCCTATTGGAATCACGCAAGAAAAAATGAGGGGATGATTGAGGACCTATCTCCCATTTTTCTGGCGCCCCGATACTCACATGTTCCTGAAACCGGAAGTGACCAAGGATTTCGCCGCACGGGTCGGGCATCCCTTCATTCATGCCTATACGGCAGAAATATCGATGGCAGTTTATGACAGCCTTCGTGACTTGGCGGCGCGAACCGCACAGGAGATCACCGACCTGAACCCACGGGATCGAATCGACGTGCAGAGTTTCATCTGGACGGTCGGCGCCTACACCGACCCATTGGTCCCGTAAGCCATCAGCGTCTCGGTCGGGAGCGAAGGGCGAGCGGCGCGTCCTCGTCGAAGTGAAGCCTGCGGTATTTCCGAGCACCCGTTCCGCCACCGTCGATTGCGTGCCACACTCGGCGCAAGGGGGCACCGCATGTCGACCAGTACAGAAGTCCGATCCAACCTGCTTGTGCCCCTCCGCCGAGACCTGATCGGCCCCGGCCCGGATGACACCGACCTGGCCACGGAGCTTCTGTCTGAACGCCCCGGGCGCTGGTACCTGACCGGCTATCTGGTGCCCGCCCCGGATAGCGAGGCGGTCATGGAGGAGGAAGCCGAACAGGACCTGCCTGATATGGAGGATGCTGCGGATCCCGTTCCCGGTGGCGGCCGCGCCGAGGATGATGGAGAGGCCGACCAGGGCCCGTCACGCCACCGCTTCCAGCCCTCCAGTATCGGCCTCACGGTGCAGGTGCCGCTTGCGGCGCAAGCACTGGATGTCACCGTCACCTGGGGCGATTACACCACCGAACCGCCGATGACAGCGTTGGAATTGGAGGAGGGTGGGCGCAACGCGCAGGCTCCCAACTGGCGCCGGCATGCGCGCCTGAGCCAGTTGTCTCTACCAATCCCGGCACAGGGCCGAGGGGACCGGGTTATCGTCCCCGACAGCACCGCGCCAGGACGGCCCGGCGGCGCGTTGGTCGTGGAAGCCGTCGCACGCCCCTACAAGGTGAAGCAACCTGATGGCGGCACGGTGGAGATGCGCGTCGTCACGGTTTTGCTGGTCAATCGCCGCCCAACCCTCCCCAATCGAGCGGCGGACCTCACGGCCGCGTTCCAGGTGCGGCTGGAACTTGCCTGCGCCGAGGGGCTGTTGCCGCGTGCCGACCTCTCGGCTGTTGATGACGACGACTTCGACCGGCGGCTCGCCGATCTGCACTATCGCGACGTGGTGGAATATGCGGTCGGCCATACGACCTCGGCGGGCTGGGAGGGGAATACCCCCGTACACCGAGCCTGGACCGACCCGATGCCGATGGCGGAGGTGGAGCGCGTCGCCCCCAACACGCGGATCGACGGCGTGGTCTGGGGTATGGAAGACCTCACCACCGCGGCGGCAGACGCGGACGCCTTGCATGCCGCACTGGCAAAACTGCCGGATGCCTATGCGTCCTGGATCGAGGCGCAGGCCAAGAGCATCGCCGGCATTCCCGGTGCTCGACGGCAGGAAGTCGCACGGGCCCTGATCACACGGATGTCGACTGCGCATACTCGTGTCACCGCCGGCATCGGGCTGCTGGCGCGTGACGCACGGGCGCGGCGGGCGTTCGCGGCTATGAACGAGGCGGTCGCGCGGGCTGCGCGCCGGCGCAATGCCGGGCCGCAGGGGGATCCAGCCGCTCAGTCCCCGCCGGCCTGGCGACCGTTTCAGCTTGCGTTCATCCTGCTCAATCTCGACGGCCTGACCGACAAGACCCATGACGACCGAGAGGTCGTGGACCTGCTGTTCTTCCCCACCGGTGGCGGCAAGACCGAGGCCTATCTCGGCCTCGCCGCATACACCATTGCCCATCGGCGCCTCTCCGCAGGCGGGCTGCTCGGTGCCGGGGTGACGGTGCTGATGCGCTACACGCTGCGCCTGCTGACGCTGGATCAGTTGGCCCGAGCGGCAGGGGTGGTGTGTGCCCTGGAACTGATGCGCGGTGAGCCCGCTTGGCAGGAGAACGGCAAGCGCCTGCTGGGTGACTGGCCGATCGAGATCGGGCTTTGGGTCGGTTCGGCGGCGAGCCCCAATAGGTTGGGCGGGAAGGGAAATAACAATCCCGACACTGCGGTGGCCAGGGTCAAGCGGTTCAATCGCGACGGACGGGAAGCACCTGCACCGCTGAAGGCGTGTCCATGGTGCGCCACTCCGTTCGATCGGAACAGCTTCTTCTGCTCG
Organism: Acetobacteraceae bacterium; assembly: GCA_947476855.1. Next base: position 311 of record CANJSR010000534.1, on the reverse strand, counting down.
CCGAACGTTGTGGCGCCGAAGAACCTGGAACTCCGGTGCGCCAATACGAGCTGCGACTTTGCCGGCGACCGCGCCTTGCCGGTGCTGACCGTCGATGAATCGATTTATCGGCGCCTTCCGGCCTTCCTGATTGCGACAGTGGACAATTTTGCCGGCCTGCCGTGACTCGGAGAGGCAGGGGCCTTCTTCGGCCATGTGAACCGCGCCGATGAATGGGGGTTCTATGGCGCCAACGATGCGCGCACGGATGGGCAACGGCTGTGGAACGGCGCGGCGCTCGATCCACCGGACTTAATCGTTCAGGACGAATT
>CANJSR010000533.1 GCA_947476855.1 Acetobacteraceae bacterium | reverse complement strand
TGGGCAGCCAGACCTTTGTCGGGAATGAATTTCCCCAGCAGGAAGCGGCGAGTTTCATCGACCTGATCTATGCCACGGCGACCGATCATATCAGCGTGGCGGTGCAGACGAACAAGGAATGGACGGCGCTGACGCGGGCGCTGGAGACTCCGGAATGGCTGGAGGACCCGCGCTTCCTGACGCCCGCGCTGCGGCAGGCGAACATCAACGACCGGCTTAACATGACACAGGACGTGCTGATGACCCGTCCTGCAGCGGAATGGCTGGCTCGTTTGACCGAGGCCGGGGTGCCTTGCGCCCCCGTCCTGACCCGATCGGCCATGATCGAGGACCCGCAGGTCCGCGCCATGGGCATCGTCGTGGAAACCGAGCACGAGACGGCCGGCCTGCTGCGCCAGTCCCGTTCGGCCGCGCGGTTCTCGGAGACACCGGCGGAGATCCGTTTTGGTGCGCCTGGGTTGGGGGCCCATACGGAGGAAGTGCTGGCCGAGATCGGGTACTCGACTGCGGAGATAGGGGCGTTGCAGGCTGGGTAGCAGCTTTCGTCTCGGCCAGTATATTGACTTAGAACGATATTTCTGTCACCTGAGAGGCATGGACACCGACACACAGGCTCAGGCCGTCGCTCGCCGGTTGGAGGCGATGCGGTTGCACGAAATCGAGGGCAATCCCCTCGACGAGGAGCAGATCGCCCGCTTCGATATGTTCGAGCGAGAGGGTTGGTCGCACGAAAAATGCACGGCCTATCTCCTCGAACTTGCCCGCCGTCCGCCGGTCGCCAACGCGGCGGAATGAGCGACGACCCCTATCTCTACCCCGGCACCAACGTCCTTCGAAACCGCCTTGGCATCCACGATCCCGTTCGGCTGGCCGTTCATGAGCGGGCGCTGGTGACGCAGCGCATCCGGCAAGGCCTCCCAACCGGCGACTTCGACCTCCCGCATCTCCAGGCCATCCACCACCATCTGTTCCAGGATCTCTACGATTGGGCCGGGAAAATCCGCACCGTCGAAATCTCCAAGGGCAAAAGCCTGTTCCAGTTCCAGCGCTACATCCAGACGGGCATGGCCGACGTTCACCGACGAGTGCTGGAATCCGAGTATCTGCGGCATCTTTCCCCCGATGCCTTCGCCGCAAAGGCCGGAGAAATCATCGGCGACGTCAACTACGTCCACCCGTTCCGTGAAGGAAACGGACGCGCGCAGCTTCTGTATCTGAAGCAACTCGCCGAACGGGCCGGCCATCCGCTCGACCTCACGCGCCTGTCACCGACCACCTGGCTGCCGGCGTCCGAGGCCGCGCATCTCGGCCGCTACGACGCCATGGCAGCCGCGATCCGCGCCGCCCTCGCGTGACACCGGCTAAACGTCCCGGCACACTGACTCACCAGCCAGAAACGGAGCCAAACCATGATGCTGCGGGGAATACGCGTCCTTGAACTCGGCCAGGTGCTGTCCGCACCCTTTGCCGGCGCCATCATGGGCGACCTCGGTGCCGAGGTCCTGAAGATCGAGCGCGTCGACGGCGGCGACGACGCCCGCCGCATGGGCCAGGATTTCCGCCACGGTGACGCCTTCACCTTCCACATGGTCAACCGCAACAAGCAATCCGTCGCCCTCGACCTGAAATCCGAGGCCGGGCGCGCGGACTTTGAAGCCCTGGCGGCCACCGCCGACATCCTCATCCACAACCTCCGCCCCGGCGTGCCTGAGGCCCTCGGCATCGACGGCCCGGGCATGACCGCCCGCCACCCGCGCCTGATCTACTGCGCGATCTCCGCCTTCGGCCATATCGGCCCAATGCGCGACCGACCGGGGTATGAGCCGCTGATCCAGGCCTATAGCGGGCTGTCCGACACCAATGGCGGGCCCGGCGACCCGCCGATGCGGATGGGCGTGGCGGTCTGCGACCAGGGCACCGGCATGTGGATCGTGATCGGAGCGCTCGCCGCACTGCAGAACCGTCAGCGCACCGGGCGGGGTACGATCGTCACGGCGTCGCTGCTGGAAACCGCGCTCGTCTGGGCAGCGCAGCGGGGGGATGAGTGGACCAATTCCGGCACCATGCCGGCCAAGCACCGCTCCGGCCACCCGGCCTTGGTGCCGTATGAGGCGTTCGATGCCGCCGACGGACCCTTCATCATCTGCTGCGGCAATGACCGGCTGTTCCAGAAACTTGCCCATGAACTCGGCCATCCGGACTGGGCCGAGGACGCGCTGTTCGCCACCAACCGCGCCCGCCTGAACAACAAGGCCGACCTGGTGGCACGGATGGATGCGATCCTGCGCACCCAGCCCCGCGCCGTCTGGATCGAGCGGCTGGAAGCCGCCGGCGTCCCCGCAGCCCCGATCAACACGCTGCCGGAAGCTTTGGCCGAACCGCAGGTCAAGGCGCTGGGGATCATGACCCCGGTGCCGGGGGAGGACTACAAGCTGACTGCCTCGCCCTTGTCGTTCGATGGGGTGCGGGCGCCGATTCTATCCAGCGCGCCGCGTCTCGGCACGGGGACCGCCACCGCTTTGGCCTCGGCAAGACGGCGCCCGGCGGCGGAATAACGCCACGGACTTTGATCGTGGACCACGGTGCGTGCCAACCCGTCGTGGCCCGCGAAGGCGGGCCATCCACGACTTGCCTGCCTGGAACAACAAAGAAGTCGTGGGTCCCGGCCCTTCGGCCGGGATGACGGGGGGGCGATACGACAGACAAGGGGAGAGCGGCTATCGCTCCCCTACCCCCTCTCAGGCTGCCGGCTGCAGGATGTGGATCACGCGAGACGCGATCATCGGCTTGGTCTTCTCGGCATAGGCCTTCATGTGCGCGGACGCAGCATGCGCGGCCAGATGCTTCGGGCTTTCCCACTTCTCGATCACCACGAAGGTGTCATCGCCATACTTCGTCGGCGTGCCGGTCGCGGCGTCGATCGCCGGACCATACTCGATGCAGCCCTCTTCGGCGTGGCAGGCCGGCATATTGGCGCGGAACGCCGTCAGGACTTCCTCCCGCTTGCCGGGCTGGGTTGTGATGAAGGCGAGGACGTGGATCATGGTGCATCTGCTC
>CANJSR010000532.1 GCA_947476855.1 Acetobacteraceae bacterium | reverse complement strand
TGCCGCGGGCGTCCCAGATGCCGTCGGCCGAGATCTTCCCGCCGCGGATGGTCACGCCCATCGCGGTGGCGACGGCGCGCAGGGTGACGCCGGCGCAGGCAACCATGGCCTCCAGCAGCATGTCGGCGGAGCACGCAAGCTGACCACTGCCGCCGCCCGCCTTGTGCAGGCCGGCCTTGGTGGTGCCGTGCCAGGACGGGACGTCACAGGCGATGTCGGCCAGGTCGAGCGTCGCTTCCGCGTGCGCCGGCACCAGGGCGGCGGCGGGATTGTCGCGGTAAAGCTGCTTGAGCGGCGCCTGCTTGGCGCGAAGTTCCTCGGCGTTCATGGTGTCCTCTCGGTTGTTGGGAGGGTTTTAGCACGGCGGGGGGCGGAGAGAAGGGCGGGGCGCTGCCCCTGCACCCCGCCAGGAGGGCTCTGCCCTCCTGGACCTCCCGCTAAGGGCGGAGCCCTTAGAACCCATTGGTTGGGGGGAAGATGGGAGGGGCCAACCCGGACCTGTCACGGTCACGGTTGGCCCCTCCCATCTTCCCCCCAAGTACCGGTTCCAAGGGCTCGGCCCTTGGCAGGGGGTCGAGGGGGACAGCGTCCCCCTCATGGGGTCCGGGGCAAAGCCCCGCCCTTACCGCCGCACCTTCGCCGCCGGGTGGGATGCCGGCAACCGTGCACGCCCCGGACCGTTCAGCTTCTCCCGCAGCGTACCGGGGGCGTAGTCGCGTTTGTAGACGCCGCGTTCCTGCAGGATCGGCACCACCAGATCGATGATATCGCTGAAGGTCTCGGGCGTGACGGCATAGGCCAGGTTGAAGCCGTCGATGTCGGTTTCCGCGATCCAGGCCTGGAATTCGTCGGCGACCTCCTCGGCTGATCCGACGATCACCGGGCCGCGCCCGCCGATCGCGGCGTGGCGGGCGATCTCGCGCACCGTCCACTGCCGGTCGGGGTCGGAAATCGTGAAGCCCTCCAGCGCCGAGAGCATCGCGTTTGCCTTCTCGGTGAAGCGTAACGGCTCATCCGGCGGCATGGCGGCGAAATCGAGGCCGGTCCAGCCGGACATCAGCGTCAGCGCCGCGTCCTCGTTCACGTGGGTGAGATATTCCTGGTACTTGGCCTGGGCCTCGGCCCGGGTGCGCCCGGTGATGACGGTCATCATGGTGAAGACAGACAGGTCGGCAGGATCGCGCCCGGCTTCCCTCGCGCGCCGGCGGATATCGGCCACGATGTTGCCGACCACCTTGCGGGAGGGGCCGTTGATGAACACGCATTCGGCGTGATCGGCCGCGAACTGCCGCCCGCGGGTGGACGCGCCGGCCTGGTACAGCACCGGCGTCCGCTGGGGGGAGGGTTCACACAGATGGATCGCGTCTACCTGGAAGTATTGCCCCTGATGGGTGATGCGGTGGATCTTGGAGGGATCGGCGAAGCGGCGGCTGGTGCGGTCGCGCAGGACGGCGTCGTCCTCCCAGCTTGCTTCCCACAATTTGTAGACGGCCTGCATGTAGTCCTCGGCCACGGCATAGCGTTCGTCGTGGCCGACCTGCTCGGTCATGCCCATACCGCGGGCCGCGCTTTCCAGATAACCGGTGACGATGTTCCAGCCGATCCGGCCCTTGGTCAGATGGTCCAGCGTGCTCATGCGGCGGGCGAAGGGGTAGGGATGCTCGTAGGACAAGGCGCAGGTGACGCCGAAGCCCAGATGCTCGGTCACCAGCGCCATGGCGGGAATGACCATCAGCGGGTCGTTGACGGGCACCTGCACGGCCTGTTCCAGCGCGGTCTCTGGCCCGCCCTTGTAGACGTCATAGATGCCCAGGACGTCGGCCATGAACAGCGCGTCGAACTTCCCCCGTTCGAGCAGCCGTGCCAGGTCCACCCAATAGTCGAGGGTATTGTAGCGGTCAGCCTGGTCGCGCGGATGGGTCCAAAGGCCAGGTGACTGGTGGACGACGCAGTTCATGTCGAACGCGTTCAGGCGGATCTGCTTGGGCAAGGGGCGTGTCCTGGAAAGCCGCAGTGGACACGGGCCTTATCCGATCAGCACTTCTTCGGATAGAGCGCGAATTCCCGCATCTTGGCCCGCATGACGAAATCGCCGAAATCCATCTCCAGGTCGTCCGACACGCCGTTTTCCCAATAGCGCATCCCGACCTCATACGACGGGGTGATGCCGCCAGACTTGCGATCGAAGAAGGCCAGCCGGACGCGGGTGCTGCTCAGCTTCGCGAGCGCGGGATAGTCCGTCGGCACACCCTGCTTCCAGTCGAGCACGACGGCCGAACTATCCTCGGCCCCGTCATCGCCGGTGCCGTCGAACAAGGGGATGGTGAGGAACTTCTTCCCCTCCCGCGCTGCGTTCAGCAACGACACGGTGTGCGCCATGGGGAACTGCGTGCCGGCGGGAAGGTCGATCTTGTCGGGCTTGGGGACGGTGTAGCGGGCCTCACCGGGGCCGCCGGCGCGCCGCAGGGTGGCAGACCCCTCGGTCTGGCTGGTCACGGCATCGTCGGTGGTCTGCTTCATGCGAAAGCGCAGGCGCAGCCCGTCCTTGGATTCGAAGGTCGTGTAGTCCGAAACCAGCTCGATCTCCTGGCCGTCGGAGTTGGTGATGCTCATGGCCAGACGCTGGCGGACGGCCCAGCCGTCGCAGGCGTCGGTGACCTCATAGCCCATGGTGCCCGAGGCCGTGGCGACGTCGGTGCCGCGAACCCGATCGAGCGTCAGGATGTAGCCGGCCTTGTGACCAACAAGCGCCTGGGCGCCAACCGGCGCCACGGGGCCAGCCGCCTGGGCGCCAAGGCCCGTGACCGCGAAAACAAGGGTCGCCACAGTGGCGAGAAGGCGCATGAGGCACTCCGAGTCGAGGACGGGACAGGAAAGACCGTCTTGCGCAAGATAGGGTCGGACAGTCCCCCATGCCAGCGGCATGGGGTGAGGAATTTGGGGCGCTGCCCCAAACCCCGCGAGGGGCGTTGCCCCCTCGACCCCCACCACGGGCGGAGCCCTTGGAACCGGTCCGTTGGGGGGAATATGGGAGGGGGTGAGGTGCTGTTCGCGGCAGCACCT
>CANJSR010000531.1 GCA_947476855.1 Acetobacteraceae bacterium | reverse complement strand
AGGTCTCGCCATTGCTGCTTGAGGTCGGGTGTGGCCATCGTCGCCAGTGCCGCCAATCGGCCCAACACATCCGTCGTTGGGATCGAGGGGATTGCCGGCGTTGGCTGAGTGCCGGCCTTGATCTGTCGGGTCATGCGCGTCTCCGTGAGGTCGGGTTCGCATGACCGCGCTGGTGGGCGGTATCGCGTAGCGAATTGTCTCCGGGGTCGTCGGTTTGACGCGCGAGTTCCTCAGCATCGCGGCTGCGCAGCCGCACCAGCCCGCGGGCCAGGAGGGCGCAGACCTCGCGGAGGTGGGGTGGGAGATGCAGGTTCGGCGGAGTGAGCTGCGGCATTACGATCCATCGCGGATTGTCCTGCCTTCTTATCTACGGATCAGCACCGAAAAATTCCCACGGCACCGGGCCGCCATGGCGATCACGCCTTTCGCTTCTTCGCCTCGGGCGCGAACACTCGCCACAGATCCCGGTACTTCTTCTTCAGCATGCTGTCATCGGGCACGGCCTTACCCCGCTGGCCGAACCAGTCCTGAAGATGCCGGATCAGGGCCGCCTGTGATTCCAGCACGCCCTCGAAATAGAAAAGGCGGGCAATTTCGAGCCAGCAAGCATCCCAATCATGAACGGTCTGTGCTCCGCGCGCACGGCCCGCAACAGATTCTGGCTCCTTCGGCACCAAGGCTTCGGCCGCCTCGAAGCGAACCATCTCATCATGACGGACGCCGATCTCATCGCGCCTGGAGCCGAAGTGCTATTGCGAACTACTTTGCGCCACAAACAATATCCACTGATGTATGGGATATAATTGTCACGACTTTCGTGGAAGGCAGCGTGCCACGACCAGATGATGGCGTAACAGAGATTGTCACGGCCGTGACATTCACGGAGAACCTACTTCGCTCCATCGTCAACCTCAACGGCGATCAGCAACTCGAACTGGTGCAGGATCTTGCCGCGGGTGGAGCAACAAATGGACCGGTCATTGGCACCACATTTGAATCTGAGGCGGTGGCAGCAGATGTAAGCACGGTGCCATTTCCGGAGGGGCCCCTTTATCCGTTGCCTCCATGTGTGGGGCCCTCACCCTCATCGGCTTTGCTAACTCAGGCGTCGTGTCCGCAACCATCACCTTATGAGATCGGTGGCTGGTTTTCCCAGCGGCGGGAAAACCATCGCCAAATATCCCGACCGGTCCGAAGTCCCGACCAGCATCGCCACGTACCCGGAATAACAATGCGGTCGACGCGGTGGTAGACGAACATGACGGTGTCGTGAGCCGAGCGAAATTCCCACCTATGGGAATTTCGAGAGCGGAACAACGCGCAGAGGCCGGAGTGCCAGCATGGCCGTGAGCCCGTCTGCAATTATGCCAGCCTGGCAAATATCGAACGGCGCGCTTGGACGATCATTGGCACAATTTTTCAGTCCGGCACGACGGTACGGTACGACGACGTTGTGCCAGGCTTTGGCACAACTGTGCCATTTACCGCACGCCGGCTTCGTAGCGGCGGGCCTCTCTGGTCCGACCAGCAGGTCAAGCGGGTTCGGGATATCGCCGCTGAGCGGATCAACAATTGGACCGTCATTGGCACCATATTCGAGTCTGATGCGGTGGCAGCGTATGGAAGCGCGGCGCCAAGATTTGGCACCATGGTACCATCCCTGGAGGGCTCCCCTTGATCCGTTGTCCTCACGTGTGGAGACCTGACGCTCATCGGCTTTGCTGCCGGGGCGTCGTGTCCGCAACATTGACGCAGGTCGCGGCCTCGCTGGTGCAAGCACTGCGGACACAAAGTCCACAACTTCGGACGTTGCCGAAGGCTATTGGTGCATCATCGTACCGGTGATACGCGCGCTGTCGTTGGCGCAACATGTCAGTCCGAGGCGGTGACGCTGGGTGAGCGGCCTGCGCCAACATTTGGCGCAACTGCGCCAGTCATTGGCAGCGCTCTCCGGTCCAACGTCCCCGTCAGGCCAGGACGGCGGCGGGGGTTGGGGCGCGACATGGGCGCCCATCGCGGTATATGAGATCGCAGCGTGACACTTCGCCAATCGATTGCCCACCGGTGTGAAGTCGATCCGCGTCCATAGACATGACGGCATGATCGTCGGACCAAGATGCTCATGGAGAGCCCGTTTCGTTACGAAATAGAGAGTTGTTTTTCTCCTATTGGTTACCAATACAATTATCGAACTCTCTCCACAAGTACGCGACGGGATCAACGAATAGTGCGGAAGAGAATTTCCGCCATGCGTATGTCTGCGGGGTTTTTCGTACTTTAGCGTAGCACAAACACCATTGCTCGGAATTCGTAAGTGTGGGACATTCGCTAATCACAGGAATCGGCGAAGCGGCGCGGAACGCGCTGAACTGCTTCAGTCCTCTGTAGCCTTTGCAGTATGATCTGCCAGCACGCTTCATCATGCGATCCGCGATTGGTTGAATGACAGGCGACGATCGCCGGCGGCGCCATGTGCCCGGCCCGCTGGGAAAAATCACCACCTCAATCGGTAAATAGAGATCAGGGAATGCTGTTCCCCACAGACGCACGTGCATCTGTGGCCGCTGCGCCGTGGCTGATCATCCAGCAACCTCAAGGAGACCTTGCCGATGACAGGCGACCTCGCTGAGCTGCGTCATGCCCTCATCGCCAATTGGACGCGACTGCTGCTGGAGCTGCTGGGCACTCCCAGCCACAAGGGCGCGCGGCAATGGCGCTGGAACCGCCGCGGCAGCCTCTCCGCCGTAGTCGCCGGCCCCAAGGCCGGGCGCTGGTTCGATCATGAGGCGGGAACCGGTGGCGGCCCGTTTGAGATCATCATCCGTGAGCGCGGCGGGGATTGGCGCAGTGCTGCCGACTGGGCACGCGGATGGCTGGGTTTGACGGCGTTCGTCCCAAGCCGGCGTCCACCGGCGCTGCCGCCACCAGCAAACGATCTGCAGCCCGATCCAGCGGTCACCCTACGAAGACGACGCCGTAATGCCTGATATGGCCGCGATGGTCATGGCCCCTGCTCCGGCGGGGCATGCATGGATCTGAACTTTGCCGCCGACCCCATACCGCCCCGGTTGGCGTT
>CANJSR010000530.1 GCA_947476855.1 Acetobacteraceae bacterium | reverse complement strand
GCGCGGGAGGCATCGAACACGCCCAGGCAGTTCGGCCCGAGGATACGCATGCCATACGACCGCGCGGTGGCGACCATCTTGTCCTGCACGACCCCGCCCGCGTCGTCCATTTCCGCGAAGCCCGCGGTGAACATCACGATGCCCTTGACGCCGCGCTTGCCCAGTTCCTCGACCGAGGCGGCGGCGACGTCGGAGGCGACGGCGACGATGGCGACATCGGGCGTTTCCGGCAGGTCGGCGATCGAGGCATAGGCCTTGATGCCCTGGATTTCCGCCCGGTTCGGGTTGATCGGATACAGCCCGCCCTTGAAACCCTGCGATTTCATATAGGCGATCGGCCGGCCGCTGATGCGGGTGGGATCGGACGATGCGCCGAGGACGGCGACCGAACGGGGGGCAATGAGTGGCGTGAGGCCGGAGAAGCGCGAGGCGGACATGGCGCGGACAGTTCCCATTGTTGTCGAAGGCGGGTTGCACGACCCGCCGGCTGTGACACTTTGGCCTCTGGACGGGTTTGCCGCAACCTTGCGGCCGAGCGTATTGGGGATCAGCGGATTTCGATGCGGAGGTTGTATTCACCGCCGCCGCGCGTCGTGCCGACAACCAGGAGATAGTTTCCTTTCGCTGGCAGTTTGCCCGACCAGGCGCGCGCGTCGTCGCCGTCGGCCGCGCCCTTCAGCGCGTCACCGGACAGATCGGGACCGGGCGTGATCTTCCAGCCCGGCTGGTAGATTTGAAAGACGATGTTGTCGTCGGGGCTTTTGCGCTGCGTTACCGACAGGGTCTGGCCTGCGCCGGCGCCGATGGTGAAGCAGGCCCGTTCTCCGCGCGCGACGCCGCCCGACAGGTCCGTCGCGAAGGTCCCGGCAGAAAAGCGCACGGGGGCCGGGTGATCACAGCCGGCCCAGGCCGGCTGTGCCGCGAACAGGGCGGACGCAAGGACGATACGCGCGGAGAGGCGCATCAGCCCAGAGCCTTCCAGGTATCGTTGCCAACGACGGCATCGGCTTCCAGCCCGCGATCGGCCTGGAATCGGCGCACCGCTTTTTCGGTATTCGGGCCGAATTCGCCATCGATGCCGACGGCGTAGCCAAGGGCTTTCAGTTTCGTTTGCAACAGGGTGACGTGATCACCGGTGTCGTTCAGCCGCAGCACCGGCAGGCGGGTCGGTGCCGCGGGTGCTGCGGCAGGTGCCGGGGCAGCCACCCGCCCGAACGCCGCCTTTGCCTTGGCCAGATAGTCCTTGCGGTCCTGCAGCCCGTTCGGGGTGACAGAACCATTGTGCCCCGTGTTGATGATCTTGCTGATCGCCAGCACGTCGTCGGCATCGGCGAAGGGGCTGAGGTTGTTGCGGTTCCAGAACTCACACGCGATCCGCAGCGACGTCACCGGATCGGCCGCCAGTTCCGGATGGCCGACCAGGTCGAGCCCCAGCGCGGTGCCGTAGGACTGATAGTTCGCCCGTCCGGTCAACTGGAACAGCCCGCGGCCCTTGTAGCGGCGGCCGTCGCCGGGCTGGGTGTTACCCAGGTCCCGCCGGCCTTCGTAGGCATCGCCCGAAGCCTGTTCCTCAGACAGGGCGAGCCCCATCGTTTCGTGGCAAGCCTGCGCGATGAAATGCAGCATCCGCAGGTCGGTGTTCAGACCCTGCCCGTGCAGGGTCTGGCGCAGGACGGGGCCGATCGCCTCAATGATCCTGCGCTGGTTTTCACCGAGAACCTTGTTGGAGACATAGCGGGGCGTGATCGCCCGCAGGAAATCCGCGTCCAGTGGCATGTGTTCCTCCCGTTTGGCGCGCGTGGCCGGCCGCGCCCGGGGCGCAGCGTGCCTGATCGATCACACGCCGGAAATGAAGCAACTCACACCTGGATTGCGCAATCCGGCGCCGGCATGCCCAGATCGGCCGCCGCCCGCGTCTCATACCCGTGCCGCACCGCGTCGTAGGCCTGGCCGAGGATACCGCCGCGAATGGTGCCCGCGCCGACGGACCGATAAGCCGGCTTCCAGCTTTCCGGCAGGTTCGGCGAATCCGGCGGGGCCAGCCAAAGGCGGAACAGGGTCCGTTTCAGCGCCGGATCGTCGTGATCCTCGAACTCGGTCCGCGAGTGCAACGTGGTATGGTTGTTCAGGATCTGCATGTCGCCGGGCCGCAAATTCATCGAGTACATCAGCGACGGCCGGCGCAGCACCTGGTCGAGTTCCTCCACCGCGCGCCAGCGTTCGGCGCTGAGCTGCGGCACGCCCTCGATCTTCTGGGCCGATTGCAGGCGGTTGCGGTTCCACTTGCTGCACAGGACCCCGTCCGCGAAGTCATAGATCGGGTTCGGGTAGAACGGCCCCTCATCGGGCGCCTGTTCCTGCTGGCGGCTGAAATGATAGGGCAGATGCAGCAGTTCCGCAAGGTCAGGATGTTCCGCTACCATCACGTTATGGGCGGTGACCGAGGACGTCACCATGCTCTGCCCGCCCGACTTGGCGACGTTGTAGCATGTCAGCAGCACGACATCCGCGCCGTCGGTGTGAAAATCCAGCTCGGCGCTCGACGAATAGCCACGCCCCCCAGCGGCGCGGTAGGTCGTGCCGGCATCGCGCACCGCGGACAGGTACTGGCTGGCCTTGCCCTGCGGACGGGCGACGCCGGTGTGCAGGCCGATGGCCCAGGTCAGCAGTTCAAATTCCTCGACCGTGGTGTCGGCCCGCGGCATCCCGCGCAGCAGGGCGAAGCCGGTGCCGGTCTTGATTTCGTTCAACGCCCGCTCGATCACCGGCCAGGCCGAACCGAGGTCGAAATCGCCGCGCCGGTAATCATACAGCGTCTTGTCCGGATCACGCGCCTTGCGGACGGCGGCGAGCATGTCGCGGCGAGCTCGGTCATCGAGTTCACAGATCCAGGCCGTATCGGCGTTCAGGTCCGCCACGGTCCAGGCGGCTCGTGTATCGGCGTTGATCGGTTTCATGACGGCACCCTCATGCGCTCTGCTCTCGCAGACGCGTGATACGATGTTTCTGGTAGGCGGCGATATCGTCCGACAGCGGATGATCGCCATCGAACAGCAGATGCGTGATGGACACGACCGGGG
>CANJSR010000529.1 GCA_947476855.1 Acetobacteraceae bacterium | reverse complement strand
GGATGATGGACAAGTACGGCAACAAGGTCGCGCGCAGCGAGATCGCCCAGAACAAGGTGGCGGTGCCGAACATGGCCATGAAGGTCATCGACCGGGCCATCCAGATCCACGGCGGCGGCGGCGTTTCGGCGGATTTCCCGCTGGCCCGCGCCTTTGCCGGCCAGCGCACCCTGCGGCTCGCCGATGGGCCGGACGAGGTGCATCGCCGGACCGTGGCGCAGGTCGAGCTGAAAAAACAACGCGAGCGGCGCGAAAGACTGCACAATCTCGCCGCGGAGTGACTATAGTTAGGTTCATCCACAACCTTCAACTTCACGCGGGCCCCCGGGTCCGCGTTTTCTTTTGCGGCGCCGGCCACCGGCGGCGGAATCATCCGTGAGGCGCTGGCGCGCGTAACAGCCCTGAAGCGCTTTCAGGCAAGGCGGACGCCTTGCCGTCCGAAAGCCGCGGCGAAGAGAGCGCTTTCAGGCACGGCACTCGCCGTGCCGTCCGAAAGCCGCGGCGTAGAGAGAGCGCTTTCGGTCCATACTGAAACCACTCTGAAGCGGAGGCCGGGACATGACGTGGATCCTCGTGGCGTGCGGACTGGCGGTGTGGGCCGCCATGACCCTGTTGTGGATCGTCAGCCTGGTGCGGCGCGACGCCAGCATCGCCGACGCATTCTGGGGGCCGGGCTTCGCGCTGGTCGCCGGCACGGCGCTGGCGCTGACGCCGCGGCCGAGCGAACATGCCATACTGCTCGCCATCATGACCGGGCTGTGGGCGGGCCGGCTGGGCTTTCACCTGCTGCGGCGGAACCTGCTGCACGGCGAAGACCGGCGTTACCGCGAGATGCGCGCGTCGGCGGGCCCGGGGTGGCCGGCGCGCAGCTATGTCACCGTGTTCCTGCTGCAGGGCGCGCTGATGTGGCTGATCTCGCTGCCGCTGCAGCTCGGCATCTTCCTGTCGCCGGATGACGCGCTCGGCCATCCGCTGACCTGGGCCGGCGCCGCGCTGTTCCTGTTCGGCTTCGTGTTCGAGGCCGTCGCCGATGCCCAGATGTGGCGCTACAAGCGCGACCCGGCCAACAAGGGCAAGGTGATGGACCGGGGCCTGTGGCGCTGGAGCCGGCATCCCAACTATTTCGGCGAGGCCTGCGTCTGGTGGGGCCTGTGGATCGCCGCCTGCCCGTCACCCTGGACGGCGCTGACGGTGTGCAGCCCGATCCTGGTGACGGTGCTGCTGACCCGCGTGTCGGGAGTCCCCATGGCCGAGCGCAACATGCGCGAGACCCGGCCCGACTACCGCGCCTATGCCGAGCGCACCAGCACCTTCATCCCCTGGCCGCCGAAGGGCTGAGGCGGCCACACGGGCCACGGCAAATCCGAAGGACCTGGTCCCTCCCCCATCTGCTCCCGTGATCCTGCGAGCATAGCGCCGCAGCCCAGCCGGTCCCTCGATGGCCGGAAGGCAGCGGGGCTGGATGGAGGGCGCCCATCATCGTTGGGATGCCGGTCTCCCCTGTCCCCGTGTCCCTGAGCCTGTCGAAGGGCCTGCATTCGCTTTCATGCAAGGCCCTTCTAAAGGCTCAGGGACAAAGGTGAGTGTCAGCCTTGCATGGCGCGCCTCGTGCAGGACCGGGTTCCTGCCCTCGTTTACCGCAGTACCCCGAAGCTCCCCGGTATCCGGCCGTGCCAGGCCATCCCCAAAAGCAGAAAGGGCGCCCCGAGGGGCGCCCTTCCGTTTTGCTTCGTCCGTTCGGGACGGTGGTGCCGGCTCCTTAGAAGGAGAGACGGACGCCGCCGCTGATGACGTGCTCGCTGAACGAGCCGCCGATTTCACCCGAGTAGTCGAGGTAGACGCTGAACATCTCGTTCACCTTGCCGCTGACGCCAGCGCCGAAGATGACCGTGGTCTCGCGCGGCACCTTGCCGAAGACCGTGAAGCTCGTGCCCGGCGCACTCTGGAAGCCAGAGGTGATCGGGCGGAGCTCGTCCTCGAACTCGTTGGCCATACCGACGCGGGCGTAGGGCATCCAACCGCCGCCGTTACCCGACATGAACGTCTTGGACAGACGAACCTGGGCGGTACCGCGGAGGCTTTCGACCGACTGGCCATCCACATTCAGCAGAAGGACAGAGGCGTTGCCGGTGCCACCTTCCGAGAAGCCGTCCTGCTTCACCTTCGCATAGGACAGGGCCAGTTCCGGCGACAGTTTCCAACCCGAGCCACCCAGGTCGAAGCTGTAGCCACCCTTACCGTAGAAGTAGGTGATGTTGCCGTCATAGTCGGCCGTGGCGATCTGCGAGACGTTGCCGATGCCGCTGCCGAACTGGATGTTGCGGATGCTCTCGATGTTCATGTCACCGATGCCGCCGCCGGCGTTCAGGAACCAGCTCTGGGTGAAGTAGCTGACGTAGCCACCCACCTGCCAGCTGTCGACGTCACCCGAGTTGCCCGTGCCGTTCTTGGCGTCGACGTCGGAGTTACCGAAGCCGCCCAGGATACCGATCAGGAAGTTCGGGTTGATCAGGTAGTCGAAGCCCGCATAGCCGGTCAGGCTCTCGTACTTGTACTCCAGCCAGCCTTCGTTGCTGCCGTCGTCGATGTTCGAGTTGCCCCACGAACCGGCGAGCCAGAAGGTGGCGCGGCGGTCATTGGCGCTGGAGCCGACAGCGGAGTCGTCACCAACGTTCATCACCACCCGGTTCTGCTGGCCACCCGAGAAGCCCTGGGCTTCGATGGTCCGGATGTAGGCCTGCTGCTCGGCGCCACGGGCGATCGAGAAGCCGACTTCGTTGAAGGCGTTGTACCACTCGGGGTGCAGCGCATCCAGGGCAGCCGGGATGTCCGTCGCCGTGCCCACCAGGGCGATGGCGGCGTGCAGGGCGTCTTCGTTCAGGCCGTACTTGGTGAGCGAGTCGAGATACGCGCCGGTCAGATCCTGGTTGAGATCCTGTCCCTTCGGCTCGAACTTGGGGATCGAGATGATACGCACGCGGTCCGGCAGGTACTGCAGGTAGGCCTTCAGCAGCTGGACGCGGACTTCCTCGTCAGCCGCGGTTTCCGGATCGTCGTAGCGGACAACCACCGCACCGTCGTTC
>CANJSR010000528.1 GCA_947476855.1 Acetobacteraceae bacterium | reverse complement strand
CGGAGTAGGTCTTGTAGACGGTGACGATGAACGACCCGATCTGCTCCCCCACCTTGTGCCAGGACGTCTTGTTGGTGACGACCGTCATCATGTCGCCCGCGGGGATGCCCGGCAGGTTCGTGGAGTAGCGCAGCGCCGTGTAGATATGCCGGCGCGAATAGTCATGGATGATCCGCGCATGCGGCTTGAGGAAGGCCGCCACCGCCGCCGCCGGATGGTCCTGCAACCGCTGGCCCACGCCGGGCAGGGCCTTGCGGACCTCGATCCCCATCTCCCGCAGGTGCCCCGCCGGGCCGATGCCGGCCCGCATCAGATGCGCGGGGGAATGGATGGCGCCCGAGGACAGGATGACCTCCTTGGCGCGGAACTCCTGCTCCCGCCCGTTCACCATGGCCTTCACGCCGACGCATTGCATGCCGTCGAAGATCAGGCTGGCGACGGTGGTGCCGGTGGAGATCGTCAGGTTCTCCCGCAGCCGCGTGCCGGGGTCGAGGTAGCCGATCGCGGCGGAGACCCGGCGTTCGAAGGCGTTGGAGATGGTGATGGGGAAATACCCGTCCTCCCACTCCGCGTTCTGGTCGAGCAGGTATTTCCAGCCGGCCTGCTTGAAGGCCTCGGCCACCGCCTTGGCATGCTCGGGCCACAGGTCGGGGAAGATGCGGCGGACGGGGATGCGGCCCTCCTTGCCGTGGTAGGGGCCGTCGAAGTCCATGTCCCGCTCGACTTTCTTGAAGTAGGGCAGGACGTCGTCCCAGCGCCAGCCGGTCGCGCCGCGTTCCTCCCACTCATCATAGTCGGAAGGGGCGCCGCGGTTGGCGAGCTGGCCGTTGATCGAGGACCCGCCCCCCAGGATGCGCGCCTGTTCATAGGTGCGAAGCGGCGGGCGCTTTTCCTCGGGGTTGTTGTGGGAAATGACCTCGGTCGTGACCTTCAGCTGGTTCCAGGTGAAGGCGGGGTTGAGGTAGGCGGTGCCGGGGTAGGAGTCGAGAACGGCAGCCGGGACCTTGCCATGCGGCGTATCCTGTCCGGCTTCCAGCAGCAGGACCTTGTTGGCGCTGCGGGCCGAGAGGCGGTTGGCCATGACCGACCCGGCCGAACCGCCACCGCAGATGATGTAGTCGTAGATCATTCCGTTTCTCCCCAGGACACCGACGTTCCGACGAACCGCGGTTCGTTGGTATTTCAGGGATTGCGCTCCGGATCAACACGGCCGGACGGGGTCACCGTGATGCGGTGACCCCGTGTGGCGTCAGAGGGTCTTCAGATACTCCAGCAGCGCCCGCTTCTGCTGGGCGGTCAGCTCGATCCCATACTCGTGCCCGCAGCGGCTGTTGCCGGAGTTGCGGTCGGCGCAATCGGTTGTCCGCAGGACCTGGTTGAACCGGGTCTGGTTGACGGCCAGGCCAACATTCACCGGGTCATACTCCGGACCGATCTTGAACGAGGCGGGACGCTGGGCCGCCGGCTTCAGCAGATCGGCCAGCGTCGGAACCGAGCCGTTGTGCAGGTAGGGCGCCGCGGCCCAGATGCCCTCCATCACGCGGGATTCATAGGCGGCGGTGACCGTGGGCGTCTGGTAGGCGCCAAGCAGTGTCTGGGCCGTCTGGGAACTGGCCAGCACGCGCTGCTGTGTCGTGGCCGCGGCCGGTGCCTGGATCGTCGTCTGTTCCAGGGTCGCCACGGGCGGTGCGGTGGCTGCGTCACGGCTGCCGGTGCGGAAGTCGAACAGCTTCTGCAGGATGCCGCCGACCACCGCCATGCGGAGCGTGTTGAACGCGGTGTCCTCGGGTTTCAGCGCGGGGATCAGGAACGGCACGCCGGCGCCGCTTAGGCTCCCGGTCTTCACCGTGGTGGCCAGCACGTCGTACTGCCGCGTGTCGCTGCCCACATCGATGATCTGTGTCTTCCAGGTCGGCTTTGACTCCAGGAACCTGTTCGCCCCGGGCATGATCCCGTGGCAGCCCCAGCAGGAGCCTTCAGCATTCGGCCCGGTGCCATAGATCGCCTGGCCCTGCGCGGCCAGGGCGGTATCCACCGGCCAGGGGAACTTCGGCGGGTCCAGCTTCTCGATCAGCCGTTCCAGCTTCATCAGCCCATCGAAGTTGGCCGAGTTGTTCGCGATATAGTTGACGTTCAGCAGCTTCTTCTTGTCGCGGAACGGGTGGAACTCGGCGAAGACGCCATAGACTTCACCGACATTGCGGGCCAGCGCCAGGATGCCGTCGCCGTTATCGGCGAAGCCCGGCCACTGCGTCTTGTCCTGGCGGGAGGCATTCCACAGGAACGGGTACCGCACCGGGGCGTCGGCGGCGCGGATGTTCTCGGGGATCATGTCGTTCGGGCCCTTGGGGCCGATGTCGAGCCCGGTCAGGCGGTTGAAGATCATCGACACGGCATCGAGTCGCCCAGGACCCCACAGCGGCGTCGGCAGCGAGCGGGTGATCAGCGTGTTGAACCGCGTGTGCCAGATGGTCACATCGGCCAGCAGCGTCGCCTTCTGGTCCTGCGTCGCGCCGCTACCCAGCACCGACAGGGCGAAGGCGTCGAACGCGGCGGGTTGCGCCACCACCGTGCCGACCGCCGCGTTGAGGTCGATCAGAAACGATTCGAAATCCACGATCGCCGGACCGCCATCAATGCGGTGGCGGGTGTTGTTCACCTGGATTTCCCGCGTGTGGCAGGCCGAACAGGTCATGCCGATCGCCTGGTTCGGGCCGACACCGTTGGTGGTGAAGCCGATCGGCAGGATGCTGGTCTGATCCAGCTCGTTCGACAGATAGCCGTACCGGTTCAGCCGATCGCCGAGGAAGGGCTGGCCGTCGGCTGTCTTCAGCGCGACCATCCAGCTCGTCTTCATGATCCGCGACCCCTGGTCGCCGGTGTAGAACTGGTTTCTCTCGGAATCTGTCCACCCTTGTGGGGTGGTTCTGCCGCCATTGGGATCGGAGCTGGCGCAACTTGCCAGCAGGGCAAGTGCCAGGGTCAGGAAAATGCGCTTCATGGACGTTCCCCAAGCCATGTACGATACGATTTCCTGACCCTGGTCGTTCCTTACGGCTAATGTCAAGCGGGAACGCTACTTTGTTTCCGT
>CANJSR010000527.1 GCA_947476855.1 Acetobacteraceae bacterium | reverse complement strand
GGGATCCCGGGCGGTCGGGTTGTGATCATGATTTCAAAAATCGTGCTGCTTGGCGATGGTCGGGTCGAGCCCGACCATGACGACGTGGCATCGATCCCGCGAAACTACCGCTTCTCCTCGACATGCGGCAGGAACGCGGTCAGCAGCCCGATCAGCGGCAGGAACGAGCACGCGATGTAGACCGTCTCAATGCTCGTCCAGTCCGCGACCTGGCCGAGCGCGGCGGCACCGAGGCCGCCGAGGCCGAACGAGAACCCGAACATCATCCCCGCCACCATGCCGACCCGGCCGGGCATCAGTTCCTGCGCGTAGACCAGGATGGCCGAGAAGGCGGAGGCCATGATCAGCCCGATCAGCACGGTCAGGATCGCGGTGCCCCAAAGGCCAGCGTAGGGCATGATCAGCGTGAAGGGCAGCGCCCCCAGGATCGAGAACCAGATCACCGGCTTGCGGCCGAACCGGTCGCCGATCGGTCCGCCCGCGAAGGTGCCGGCGGCGATCGAGCCCAGGAACAGGAACAGCAGCAACTGCGAGTTCTGAACCGAGACCTGGAACTTCTGCATGAGGTAGAACGTGTAGTACGAGCTCAGGCTGGCCGTATAGACGTTCTTCGAGAACAGCAGGATCAGCACGATCCCCAGCGCCAGGAACACCTTGTTGCGCGGCAGCGGGCCGGTGGTCGACACGGCGGCGGCGGGGGTGCGGCGGTTACGCCGAGCCTCCATGGCCGGGTGGCGGTTGTACCAGAAGCTGACATAGGAGAGCATGGCGATGGCCAGCAGCGCGGCGGCCGAGAACCAGGCGATGCTCGCCTGCCCGCGCGCGCCGACGACGAAGGCCGCGAGCAGCGGGCCGATGGCCGATCCGGTGCTGCCGCCGACCTGGAACAGCGACTGCGCGAGGCCATAGCGTCCGCCGGAAGCCATGCGCGCCACGCGGGATGATTCCGGGTGGAAGACCGAGGAGCCGATGCCGATCAGCGCGGCCGAGAGCAGGATGAGTTCGTAGCTGTCGACCATGGATAGCATCAGCAGCCCGACCAGACTGCAGCACATGGCGATCGGCAGGGAGAAGGGCTGCGGGTATTTGTCGGTCACCATGCCAACGACCGGTTGCAGCATGGACGCGGTGAACTGGAACGCCAGGGTGATCAGGCCGATCTGCGCGAAGTCGAGGTGATATGACTCCTTCAGGATCGGATAGATCGCCGGGACCAGCGACTGGTTCATATCGTTCAGCAGGTGACAGATACTGAGCGAAACGAGGATCGCGAAGGTCGTGCCACTATCGTCACGTTTAGCCGGGGCTGCGGCCGTGTTTCCGGCTGCGATCGTGTTCTGGCTCAAGATATTGTCCTGCCTGGTCCGCGCGCTGACAGGGCAGTATGACAATTATCATTGCGCGTGACCTATGCATCCGACGAGGGTCTGCCACCCGCGTTGTCGCCTTTCCGCCGCCTTCGATGCTAAGTTTCGCCGCATTCAGGGACGAGTGTGTGTGTCGACGTGCTTGGGACTACCGGACCTTCCGGCGCCTGGCGTGTTGCTGGAGGGTTGGATGCCTATTCGAAGCAGACCTGGTACGAGTGGGCGCGTTTTCGCGATGCCCGTTCTGCTGATCCTGGGTCTTCTCGCCGCGCATTGGGTTCTGTCGGACTGGTCCGCGCTGCCTCGGTTGATCTCCTCGACCCTCGCCGCGATCCAGTAGGGCTACACGGCTCGCGCCTCGGCCGTCCCGACCAGGCGCTGCTGCCCGTCGCGGATCATCAGGACCGCGCCCTGGGCGCCGCCGATTCCGGGCAGCATGATGCGGCCCTCGGCCGGGTCCAGCGCCCGCAATTCCCGCACAATCCGGAATTCCCGCAATTTCCGCCCGCCGTTCTCTCCGGCGCCGACCGTCGTCGTGTGTTCCGGGTCGTAGATCGCCAGGGACAGTGAGGCGCCGAGCGGCAGCGGCCCGACCTCGGCCACCAACTGACCCCCGTGGCGGCGCAGCGACGTGGCCACCGGCAAAGGCGGGGCGGCCCGCATCGCCGCGTTGACGGAGCGGGCGTTGGACCCGACCACCATGATGGCGCCGTTCACCACCAGGGCCGGCGTATAGACCTCGGTCCGAAGCGCCTGGGCATAGGCGCGCTGCCGGTCGGACCAGGCGCGGTTGGCGAAGGGGTCGGCCCAGCCCAGCCGGTTCCAATAATCCACGTGCCACGCCAGCCCGATCACGTGCGGTTCCCGCACCAGTTCCCCGAGCAACGCATCGGCGGGCGGGCAGGAGGAGCATCCCTGCGAGGTGAACAGCTCCAGCAGCACCGGCGGCGCCTCGGCCTGCGCGCGCGCCTGGCTACCCCCTTGGGCACCCCCCGCGATCAGCCCCAGCCCACCCGCGATGACAACCCGACGGCGCATGATGTGTCTCCTTCCGTGCCTGCTTGGGACTCGGCGCGGGCACACGCGTTACAGAAAGGCCGGACCTGACGCCGCCGCCGAACCGGTCTATGATGCGGCCAACCCATAACGGAGGAATTCATCATGGCCGAAGTCGAGTGCTTTTTCGACTGTTCCAGCCCCTGGACCTATTTCGCCTTCCACAGCCTGCGGGAGATGCAGAAGGAGATCGGCGTCGACATCTCGTGGCGGCCGCATCTGGTCGGTGGCGTGTTCAACGCGGTGAACCCGACCGTCCACAACTCCCGCGAGAAGCCGGTGGTGCCGAAGCAGAACTACGGGAAGAAGGACCAGAACGACTGGGCGCGTTTCCTGGGCCTGCGGGTGACGTATCGCCCGACCGTGTTCCCGGTGAACAGCGTGAAGGTGATGCGCGCGTGCTGTTTCCTGGAAGGCACCGACAAGATCGTGCCCTTCGCCGCCGCCGCCTTCGACGCCTATTGGGGTGACGACAAGGACATCTCCCAGGTCAGCGTGTTGACCGAGATCTGCAAGACCGCCGGCGTCGACCCGGCCGAGGTCCTGGCGGGGATCGAGCAGCAGCCGATCAAGGACCGTCTGCGCAACAACACGCAGGAACTGATCGACCGCGGCGGCTTCGGCTCCCCCACCATCTTCGTGGGCGGGGACGACATGTATTTCGGCAATGACCGCATGCCGCTGATCCG
>CANJSR010000526.1 GCA_947476855.1 Acetobacteraceae bacterium | reverse complement strand
GTCTCCCTCGATGACGATTTCCCCATCGGCCGCGATGCGCGCGGTGAAGTCGCTGGGGATGATGGTTGTCGTGCCGGCTTCAACGATCGCCAGCGGGCCGGACAGTTTCATGCCGGGTGCGAGCCGGCTTCGTTCGAAGACCAGCGCATCGACGGTTTCGCCGCTGCCCGAATCGACGATGCGCCAGTGGTCGTCCGGCTCGGGCGGATCGGCGGCCGGTGGGGCGGGTTGCTGTGCGGCCTGCTCCGATGGTTGCGACAGCGAGAGGGTCCAGGTCACGGCCTCGACCTCCAGCTTCGGGATGATCCGGCCGAACAGGCGGCCATAGGTCTGGTCGAAGGCGGCGCGGAGGGCGGCGGGATCAAGGCCCGAGGCCGGCAGCGGCACCGCGATTTCGTGGCCCTGTCCGCGATAGCGCATGTAGGCCGTGCGGGTTTCCACGAGGTCTCCGCTGGGGGCACCGAGACGCACGACGGCGGCGGCTTCTTCGCGCATGCCGTCGAACAGGTGGTCGATGGTGTCGGCTTCCAGGCGATCGAGCCGGACCAGGAAGGTCCGCACGACCTCATATGCGATGGGGGCATGCAGAAAGCCGAGCGCGGACCCGACGCCGGCGTCGCGGGGGATGACGACGCGGGTAATGCCGAGCTTGCGGGCGAGGCGGACGGCGTGGAGGGGGGCGGCGCCGCCAAAGGCGATCAGCGTGCGTTCGGCGGTGTCCTTGCCGTTCTCCACCGCATGGACGCGGGCCGCGCTGGCCATGTTCTCATCGACGATTTCGGAGATGCCGCGGGCGGCTTCCTCGACGCCAATCCCGAGCGGGGTGGCGACCGAGGAGGCGATGGCGTTGTGGGAGCGGCGGGGTTCAAGGCGGATTTTGCCGCCAGCGAAACGACGCGAATCAACGCGGCCCAGGATGACATCGGCATCGGTGACGGTGGCGGCCTCTCCGCCGCGGCCATAGCCGGCGGGGCCTGGTTCTGAGCCCGCGCTGTCGGGGCCGACGACGATGCGGCGGAGTTCATCGACGCGGGCGATGGAGCCGCCGCCGGCGCCGATTTCCACCATGTCGATGACGGGAATGCGGACGGGAATGCCGCTGCCCTTGGCGAAGCGGTAGGCGCGGGCGACCTCGAAATGGCGGGATTGTTGCGGGGTGAAATCATCGATCAGAGTGATCTTGGCGGTGGTTCCGCCCATGTCGAAGGACAGGGCCCGGTCGTAGCCCCCCATTGCGGCGATCCGGCGGGCGAGGATGACGCCCCCCGCCGGCCCGCTTTCCACGAGTCGGACGGGGAAGCGGCGCGCGGTCTCGACCGTGCAGACCCCGCCCGAGGACATCATCAGCAGCAGCGGGCAGGTTGCCCCCATCTCGGTCAGGCCGGCGCGCATCGCGGCGATGTAGCGATCCATCAGCGGTAGGACATAGGCGTTGGCGACGGTCGTTGAGGTCCGCTCATATTCGCGGATTTCCCGGCAGACTTCCGACGATATCGTGATGGAGAGGTCCGGCATCGCCGCGGCCAGCAGGGCGCGGGCCTGTTCCTCATGCGCGGGGTTGATGTAGGCGTGGAGGAAGCTGATCGCGACGGCTTCGATCCGTTCCTGGCGCAGGACATCGACCAGGCCTGCGATATCGGATTCGTCCAGCGGCAGCAGCACCGTCCCGTCGGCGGCCAGGCGTTCGGTCACTTCCAGCCGCCACTCCCGTGAAACGAGCGGGGCAGGTCGGTCCATATAGAGATCGTACTGTTGGAAGCGGTGTTCGTAGGCGATCTCGATCGAATCACGGAAACCGCGTGTGGTGATCAGGGCCGTTCGCGCGCCCTTGCGCTCGATCAGCGCGTTGGTCGCCAGGGTCGTTCCGTGGATGACCAGGTCGAGCGACGACGCGGCGACCCCGGCCTCGGCCAGGATGGCCCGCGCGCCCTCGATCACCGCGCGGGCGGGGGCGTCGGGGGTTGTGAGCAGCTTGGAGGAGGTGGTGGCATCCCCCACGGACAGCACCAGGTCGGTGAACGTTCCGCCGATATCGACGGCAAGGCGCGTACGGGTCGACATGCGGGACCATCCAGTTTTGACAGGCGGTGGGAAGTCGGTAGGCTGTCTTTCAGAAAGTATCGCGGCGGCCCAAGGCCGGGTCAACGCGGGATAACAATGGGGGAAATGCGCGTGACGGGACAGCCGCCATGCTGATGTACATCGCACGCCGCCTGGCGTTGGCCGTCGTCACCTGCGTGGCGATCTCGGTGCTGACCTTCATCATCATCCGTCTGCCGCCAGGCGATTTCGTCGATGCCTATATCGCCAACCTTGCCTCGACCGGCAGTAACATCACCGCGGAACAGGCGCAGGCGATGCGCGTGGAGTATGGTCTCGATCGGCCGGTGTACATCCAGTACACCCTCTGGATCAGCCGCGTGGTCGGCGGGGATTTCGGTGTCTCGATGATGTGGCGCCGGCCGGTGACCGAGGTGATCGGCGACCGGCTCTGGCTGACGATGATCGTGTCGCTGTCGGCTTTGTTCCTGACCTGGATCATCGCCTTGCCTATCGGGATTTATTCCGCGGTGCGGCAATATTCCATCGGTGACTACTTCTTCACCATGGTCGGCTTCATCGGCCTTGCAATTCCGAATTTTCTTCTCGCGTTGATACTGATGTATCTTGGGTTCCGCTATCTGGGGTTGAGTGTTGGTGGCTTGTTTTCGGCGGAGTACGCGCAGGCGCCGTGGAGCTTCGCCAAGGCCTGGGATCTGTTCAAGCATATCCCCTTGCCAGCTTGCGTGCTGGCCCTCGCGGGCACCGCGCATCAGATCCGGATCATGCGCGCCAACCTGCTGGATGAGTTGCGAAAACCCTATGTGATCACGGCGCGGGCCAAGGGCATCCCCGAGCGGCGGGTGATCATGAAGTATCCCGTGCGCGCGGCGCTCAATCCCTTCGCGAGTTCCATCGCCTATGTGTTTCCCTACCTCGTGTCGGGCAGCATCATCGTTTCGCTCGTGCTGGGCCTGCCCACGGTGGGACCGTTGCTGTTGCAGGCGCTGGTGGCGCAGGACATGTTCCTGGCCGGCACGATCGTCCTTCTTCTTGGCGTCATGACCGTCGTCGGCACGTTGATTTCCGACCTGCTG
>CANJSR010000525.1 GCA_947476855.1 Acetobacteraceae bacterium | reverse complement strand
TGCCTCCGAGGGATTTGACGTGCCGCCGTAACACAACATGCTGGATTTCCCAGTTTGGGGCGAAATCGGTTCTCCCAAGGGCACCCTCTATTCCTACCCCGCTCGGCCGTTCCACGAGGCGGTCTCGGCGATCGCGGGTGCGCCGGCACCGCCCGAAATCGGTGTGCAGGTCTACAGCCGCGGCGTGATGCCATCCATGATGGCGCACCTGCGCACGGGGCAGACGATCCCGCAGGTGATCGCCTGGGCCAAGTATGAACTGGAAAGGTTCCGCTAACGCACCTGAAGACCGGAGCCTGGGATGATCGATCGATCAACCCAGCCTCCGCCGGCATCATCCGACGCCGATGACCTCCAGGCGTCCTTCAGTCCAAAGGCGGCGTGCCAGGCCGCGCTGGATCTTGCCGCTGGTGGTCTTGGGCAGGCTGGCGGGGCGGATGAAAACCACTGCCTCGACCGCGATGTCATGCGCCTTGGTGACCGCCTCGCGGACCACCTGTGCCAGGTCTTCTGCGTCCAGGCTCTGGCGCATCGTGCGTTCCACCTCCTGCGCGATGACCAGCTTCTCGCCCTGGCTGTCGTCCGTCACCGCGAACGCCGCGCCACAGTCACGCCGCAACCCCTCGTGACTGTCCTGTACGGTCCGCTCGATATCGGCCGGATAGTGGTTCATGCCCCGGATGATGATCAGGTCCTTGATCCGGCCGGTCAGGAACAATTCCCCGGCCTCATCCACGAAACCGAGGTCGCCGGTGCGGAGTGCGCGTTTGGTTGACGGTCGGTCGCCACTGACCGGGAAGGTTTCGGCCGAAACCTCCGCGTTGCGCCAGTACCCTTGCGCCACATGCGCGCCATGGACCCGGACCTCTCCGACCACGAGCGGCGGCAGGGGGGTCTGTGTATCGGGGTGGACGATCACCACGCGCGAGTCGGGGACTGCGCGGCCGCTACTCACCAGGCATTGCCCATCCTCCTCCCCCCGCGGCGGGTCCGCTTGACCGGTCCGCAGGCTTTCCCGGCTGACCATCCGCCGAACCGCGCTGGTGCCGCGTTGGTTGCCGGTCACCAGCAGCGTCGCCTCCGCGAGGCCATAGCCGGGATACATCGTCCCGGGGCTCAACCCGTAGGGGGCGAAGGTCTGGTTGAACCGATCGATCGTGTCGGCGTGGATCGGTTCGGCCCCGTTCAGCGCGAGTTGCCAGCAGGACAGGTCCATTTCCCTCATCGCCTGCGCCTGAAATCGGCTGACGCACAGGTCGAACGCAAAGTTGGGCGCGCTGGTAATTGCGGCCCGATAGTCGTGAATAGCTCGCAGCCAGTTGAGCGGCCGGCGGATGAAGGACGCGGGCGCCAACAGAACCGACAGACCGCCCAGATACAATGGCTGCATGACCCCCATCATGAGGCCCATGTCGTGATAGAGCGGCACCCAGTTCACGCTGACCGCGCCGGCGGGATTGTCCATGCGCCGCCGGATCATCTCCAGATTGGCAAGGACATTTCCATGGGAGACCATCACGCCCTTGGGCGTGGAGGTCGAGCCGGACGTATATTGCAGCAACGCCAGGTGGTCACGAGACGGCGCCCATTCGAGGGCAGTGGTCGCCGGTCCCACGTCGTCCTCCGCATCGACAACCAGCCATTTGGCGCCGGCTCGATCAAACCAGTCCGTCAGGTCCGGTCGGTTGTCGACCAGTTCCGCGCTGGTCAGCAGCAGGCGCGGACTGCAATCCGCCAGGATCGCCACGCTGAAATCACGGGCCGCTGTTCGGCGTGGCACCATCAAAGGTACTGCGACGATGCCGGATAGCAGGCAGGCGAAGAAGGCGACCACGCAGTCCAGCCCGGGCGGAAACAGCAGCAGGGCGCGATCGCCTGGTTGCGCATGTTCGAGCAGCCGCAGCGCGACTGCCCGCGCGCGTGCCTCGACCTGCGCATAGGTCAGGGCAACCCGAACGCCACCGCGTTCCGGAACATAGGTAAACGCTGGGGCGTCAGGGCATTCCCGCGCGCGGGTGGTGATCAGATCCGCCATCGAGGCGAAAGGTCGGTCAAACATCGATCCCGACATGGTCGACTACCGCGCGCCCGATCGGCCCGCGGCCTTCTCCGCAAGGCACTGCATCAGGAACGCCGCGAAGGCATTCACCGACGGGTGCTCGAGCGCGGCTTCCGAGCCGAGTTCGAGATCCAGCCAGTCCTCGGCCGCGGTCACCATGAAGACGGACTCGACGGAGTCCAGTCCGAAGGATGCAAAGTCCGAGTCAAAGCCGATGCGCTCCCGTTTGATCCGCAGTTTGGTGACCAGGTAGGACGCGCACCATTCCTGAATCGCTGCCTCGGTCGGGGTATCAGCTTTCGTCGACATTGGAACTCCAAGCGGCGGGCCACCTTCTTCGGGCAGGTGGGCTTGTGTGAAATAGAGATGATTGCAGGTGGAATTTCATGCCGATGATCTTAGCGTCCAGACGCGAGCGCTGCGATGATGCGTTCCTCAATCGCGCGGGCAATGTTGGGTCTATAGTGCAGCCCGTCCATGAAGTTGGCTGGATCGCGGGTGATGGCTTCGTCGATGCGAAAGTCCACGAACGTGCCACGACGGGCCTCGACGGCGGTGGTCAGTGCAATCTTGCAGGCCTGGACAACCTGATCCTCGGTCGCCCCGGCTGGCGCGAGCAATGAAGCATATACCGGCGGCATCATCATCACGATCCGAGTATCGGATGGGAGCCGATCCAGCAGGCGCACCAACTGCTCGATCCAGGGAAACCGTGGTGGCAACACGGCCGCCGAGAGATTTTCGGCCGGCTCTGGCACGGCCTCCGCGAAGGTGAAGGTCCGGCCGAGCGTGTAGTCCGAATAGCCGACGGGGTCCGATCGCGTGCGTTGGCCCAGCGCCAACTGCACCCGCCAGACGGCCCGGTCCAGCGATTTGGCGTTCAGGACATGGCGCAGATAATCGATGTTGTTTCCGTACAGCCAGAACGGGAAGGGATACAGCAAGGCGAGGGCCGAACCCTGCGCGCACCAGGAGCTGTCGGTCGTGAGAATGAGCGCGCTGACTTTGGTATGGTTCGATTGAAACCACTCAAGAATCGCCAGCTGCTCACGAGGACCGGTCGCCGGCACCGTCAACT
>CANJSR010000524.1 GCA_947476855.1 Acetobacteraceae bacterium | reverse complement strand
GCCCCAACAACCCATTGGGTTCGTTACGTTCCGAGCCTCCGGCCCGGACCTCCACCCCCTCCCCCGCGAATATCGTCCCAAATATGATCGCGTCGCGCCTGGGTACCGGGTATGGTTGGCGATATCGAGACTCATGAGGCGGACATGACAGCGACGGCGGATCGGCCCCCGATGACAACGCCCCGTTTGCGGATCGGGATCGTCGGCGCCGGCCATTTCGGCCGCTATCACGCCTTGAAGGTCGCGGCCTCGGATCGCGCCCATCTGGCCGGCATCCACGATCAGGACCAGGAGCGTGCGAAGACCATCGGCTGGGAAGCCGGCGCACCGGACATGACCTGGGACGCCCTGCTGGCCGCGAGCGACGCGATCATCGTCGCGGCCCCGGCCGAGGCGCATCACCCCCTGGCGGCCGCCGCGCTGCGGGCCGGCAAGCATGTGCTGGTGGAAAAGCCAATCGCTTCGACGCTGGAGCAGGCGGATGAACTGGCATCCCTGGCGCGGGAACGCGGGTTGGTGTTGCAGGTCGGCCATCTGGAGCGCTTTTCCGCCGCCTATCAGGCCATGGCCGGCCGGCTTGGTCCGCCCTTGTATATCGAGGCCGTGCGAATCGCCCCGTTCAAGCCGAGAGGGACCGATGTCTCGGTCATCCTGGACCTGATGATCCACGACCTGGACCTGGTGCTGGCGCTGATCGACAGCCCGATCGCGTCGGTCGACGCCGTCGGCGCCGCCGTAGCCAGCCCGCACGAGGATATCGCCAACGCTCGCCTTCGGTTCGAGAACGGGGCGGTCGCCACCATCACCGCGAGCCGGATTTCCGCGCGCACCGAGCGCCGGATGCGGATCTTCGCGCAGGACTGCTACCTGGCCGCCGATTTCTCAGCCCGGAAACTGAGCGTGATCCGCCGCGGAGAGGGCCAGAAGCTGCCGGGGGTCGCCGATTTCGGCATGCAGGAAGTCGCGTGGGAGGATCATGACTCCCTGGCCGCGGAACATGCGGCCTTTGTCGCCTCGGTGCTGGATGGCGCCGCCGTGCTGGTGGACGCGGCAGCGGGGCGGCGTGCCCTGTCGGCGGCGCTGGATGTCGCGCGCGGGATGACCGAGTCACGGGCGCGGATGGTGGCATCCGGCCTGATCAGCGGCGGATAACCGAGCGTTCGCAATAAGAACAAGAGAATCGTTAACAAAGCGACGACCGGTTGCGGAATGACCGCAACGCACGGGATTTTCGTTGCTTGAATCACGATGTCATGTTACCCGTCGTTTCGACGCCCATCAGATCATTGCGCCAGAATGGCCGATGCTGACGGCGGACGTTCTTCATCCGGGATAATCATCAGGCAGCGCCACGCTCCCCCGTGGCCTCTCATCACCGAAGGAATGCAGGCTCGATGTCTCTTCGTTTCGCTTTCGCGGCGACGTTGCTCGCCTCGTCTGTCGCCCTGGCACCCGCCGCCCATGCGCAGGCCAAGCAGGATTTTACCCTGGTCAACAAGACCGGCTACACGCTGAGCGAACTCTATGTCTCTCCGGCCAAGTCGGATGACTGGCAGAAGGATCTGCTGGGGCAACGGACACTGGCCGATGGCGCCACGCAGCGCGTGACGTTCAACCGCGCGGCGACGACCTGCAAATGGGATTTGAAGGTCGTCTATGAAGATGATGATTCGAACGCGGTCTGGTACGGCATCGACCTGTGCGAGATTTCCCGCATCACGATCCGCTACAACCGGAAGACCGAAACGACCTCGGCGTCGTTCGACTAGGCCTTCACCGTCAGATGCTCCTGCAACCGCGGCATCAGTTCCACGAGGTTGCAGGGGCGGAACCGGTTGTCGAGCTGGTGGACCAGGATGTCGTCCCAGCCATCCTTCACCGCGCCCGAGCTGCCGGGCAGCGCGAACAGATAGGTGCCGCCGGCCACGCCGCCGATCGCGCGGGACTGCATCGTGGACGTGCCGATCTTCTGGTAGCTCAGCATCCGGAACAGCTCGCCAAAGCCCTCGATCCGCTTTTCCAGCACGCGGTCGAACGCCTCGGGCGTGACGTCGCGGCCGGTGATGCCGGTGCCGCCGGTCGTGATGACGACGTCGATCGTCGGATCGGCAATCCAGGCGCGCAGGATCCGCTCGATCGAGTCGCTGTCGTCCTTTTCGATCCGTCGGTCGGCGAGCTTGTGCCCGGCGGCCTCCACCCGTTCCGCCAGCGTGCGGCCCGAGGTATCGGTTTCCATCGTCCGCGTGTCGGACACCGTCAGGACGGCGATGTTGACCGGGATGAACGGGCGGGAAGCGTCGAGCTTGGACATGATATTTGCCTTCTACGCGGAGACCGGTTCGGTCTGTTCAATGGTCGGCTCGGTGCCGCCGATCGTGGTGCGCCGGACATCGCGGATTTCATCCGCGGGGAACGGGCGGGCGCGGTGCATGGTCACGCGGTTGTCCCACATCACCAGGTCATGCACCCGCCAGGGATGGGAATAGACAAAGCGGGGCTGCGTCGCGTGCTCGGCTAGATCGCGGAGGAAGCATTGTGCTTCCGGCACGGTCCAGTCCTCGATCGCGCCGGCGTGGGATGACAGGAACAGAGACTTGCGGCCGGTGACGGGATGGGTGCGGACCAGGCGTTGGCGGACGGGGCGGAAGCTTTCCATCTCCTCGGCCGTCATCTCCATGAACCCGATCGAGCGGCGGGAGTAGAGCAGGGAATGGTGGCAGACCAGGTCGTCCACCAGCGCGCGGGTCCGGTCATCGAGCGCGTCATAGGCGGCGCGCATGTCGGCGAATTCCGTGTTGCCGCCGCGGGAGGGTAACTGGCGGCCAGACAGCAGGGAGTATGTCGCCGGCTCGGGGCGGAATGAACTGTCGGAATGCCACAGCCGGTCGCCGAGCTTGAACAGCCAGATGCGGTCGTCGGCCGGCAGGATGCGTCCGTCGCGGTCGAGGTTGGAGAAGTCCGAAATGCCAGGACTGAGGCGGCTGTCCACCCGTTCCCGGATATGGCCCCGGGTCTTGTAGGCCTCTAGCGCGCCGAAATGTGTGGTGAAGGCCTTTTGCTGATCGTCCGTGATGGCCTGGTCGCGGAAGACCAGGACGGCGAAGCGGTCCATGCCGGCTTCGACCGCGCGGACCTCCTCGGGCG
>CANJSR010000523.1 GCA_947476855.1 Acetobacteraceae bacterium | reverse complement strand
GCCAAGATGACCACGGCGTTGCTCGACCGCATCACTCACCACTGCGACATCCTGGAAACCGGTAACGATTCCTTCCGCTTCAAACAACGCAAAAAGCAGTCGAAACCGGCCTGATCAACTGGAAACTTTTGGGCGCTGTTACCTGGAAAATATTCAACGCTGATTGACAAGCGTGACAACCGCGCGCATGCCGCGCACCGCCATGAAGTCACCGGTACCGGCCAGCACGTTGTCCCCGGTAGGGATGAGGGCAACGGTGGCCTGGCGCCCGCCGGCGAGGATGACGGCCTGCGCCGTGGCGCCGGCCGCGGGGATGGGTTGGTCGGCGCCATCGAACAGAAACAAGCGCAAGGTTTTGCCCTCGGCCACCAGCTCGGCGTGGTTGCTGCCGATATCCACCTTCTGGCCACCGTTCGGACCTCGACGCGGCTCGTGCGCGACGGCGGCAAACGGGGCTAGGACGAAGCTGGCGAGCAACATACGGCGTGTCGTCATGGTCAGGTCCTCATGGATCAATAGGCCTCAGCCAGCTTCGTTTCCTCCTGGACCGTGCGCAGCCGTTCCAGGGCGGGACGACCGAAGCGATGGAACAGCAGAGGCGTCAGGAAGGTATCGAGCAGCGTCGCGGTGATCAGCCCGCCGAAGATGGTCACGGCGACCGGGTGCAGGATCTCCTTGCCCGGTTCACTCGCGCCGATCATCAGGGGAATTAGGGCAAAGCCCGCGGAAAGGGCCGTCATCAGCACCGGCGTGATGCGTTCCAGGCTACCGCGGATCACCAGGGCCAGGCCCCAGCGCTCGTCTTCGAGCAAGGCAAGGTTCAGGTAATGGCTGACCTTCAGGATGCCGTTCCGCGTCGCGATACCGGCGAGCGTGATGAAGCCGATCATCGAGGCCACCGAAAGCGGCTGCCCGGCGATCCAAAGCGCCGCGATGGCGCCCACCAGGGCCAGCGGCACGTTGCCCATGATAATCAGCGACAGCACCGCGGATTTGTAGCGGCTGTAAAGGACCATGAAGATCAGCGACAGCGACACCAGCGACAGCCCAGCGATGAGCCGCGCCGCTTCCTCCTGCGCCTGGAAGGTCCCCTCCAGCGTGAAAAAATAGGCGGGCGGCAAGGTGGCCGCCTCCATCTCGGCTCGGATGCGCGCGACGATGGCGGCCATGTCGGTGCCATCGGTGTTGGCGAGCACAACGATGCGCCGACGGCCATTCTCCCGAAGAATCTGGTTTGGGCCATCGGTGTCGCGCAGCTCCGCCAGCAGGGACAGCGGCACGCGCCCGCCCGGTGTCTCGATCATTACGGCGGCAAGCCCGGCGCCGGTGCGGTCGGCATCGCCCAGGCGCAGCACGACATCGAAGCGCCGCGCGCCATCTACCACCTGGCTGACCACCTGGCCGCCCGACAGGGCTTGCAGGGCCTCCGCGACGGACGCTGCCGAGACGCCATAGAGCGCGGCACGTTCATGGTTCACCGCCACCTGAAGCTGCGGCACGCGCACCTGACGCTCCACCTGCAAATCGGTCAGGCCAGGGATGGCAGCCATGCGTTGCTGCATTCCCTCGGCCAGAGTGCGAAGGGTGTCCAGGTCGTCGCCGGTGATCTTGAGCGCGATCTCGGCACGTACGCCGGAGAGCATGTGGTCCAGCCGGTGGCCGATCGGCTGACCGATCCAGAGCCGGGTTGCCGAGGACATAGACCGCTTCGCCGGCAGGCGTGGCTACTCCGATGTCCTCACCATCCACACTGACATTCACCTTGGCGCCGTCGATCGGCTCCGACGTTGCGTGCCGGTCGAGGTAAAGCCAAAGTCGACGGTCTGGACCGAGGACCGCAACGATTTCGAACAATTCAGAATGCGCCTCGGCGCGCGGTGCGGCAGCCGCCGGTGGTGCGGGCTCGTCACCATGGGAATGGCCTTCGTGGCTGAAGGCAGGGCGGAGGCCGGGTGCGGCCAGCAGCGCCACAAGCAGCAAAATACGAATTAGCACGCGCGCGCCCCCTAGGTCCCAATCACCTCCTGTCCAAAGTGACGGCTTAGGACGTCGTGGGCGTTGCCCGATCATGACAAAGTATTGCAGCGGAGGCGGCTAGTTCCCGGCGGAAGGTGACTTAGCCAACGAGACGCGTCTTACAGCACCCAGAGAACATTTGTTCCCAGCATCTCTCCCTCCGCCAGGTACACACCACACCGTTGAAATGCAAGGCTGATCGGGATATCAGGGACTTAGCGACCTCGGACTTGTCCTAATAGGTTGTCCATCCATGGCGCTCGCAATCGCCCGCGCGATCCGCCTGCCCAACGGCCCCCCCCTACGCCCGGAAGGTCATTCCGAAGGCGCTTCATGGCATCCTCGGCCGGACTGAGTTCAAGCGCCCGTTGAGGGCAGCAACCCCGGCGGAGGTGAAGCGCCTGCACGGGCTTGCCATGGCGGAGTGGGAGAGCCAGATAGCGAACGCGCGCCGGCGGCTTGCCAGCCCGCCACAAGCCATGACCACCCGGAACGTCGCCGCACTGGCGGGGGACTTCTGCCGGGCCGAGGTGGCGCGGTATGAGGCCGACCCCGGAACGCCCTTTGCTTGGGACACCACGCGGGACCTCCTCATTGATCGCCTTCCGGAAGTCCCTGACGAGGAAGTTGACGAGCTACACTACCCCCGACCCAGACCGACCTTGCCAAGACTGAGGGGCTTTGGGCCGCCCGGGAGGATCGTGGCGGACCCAGACGCGCTCAGGCGCACTGCTCAGTAGGTGTGGCTTGCCAAGGTCCGGGCATACGACACCCTGACAAAGCGGGCCGAGGGGGATTGGACCACGGATGACTACGCCGCCCGGTATCCCCAGGACGCCCCAGGCACTGCCCAGGCACCTCCCGCCGGGACCGCGGGCGCCCCGCTGTCGTTCGCCTCGCTTGTCGAGCAATACGCCCGTGAGCGCAGCCCGCCGAGGAAGACGCGGGAGAAACTGGACTGGACCTTCAGGAACCTTGCAGCATGCCTAGGCCGAAGTTCCCTCTTCAAAAAACAACAAACCACTGATAAGAAATTACAATTTGAAGTTCGCAGCTGGCCTTACTGTCTACACCGCGATCCCCAGAAGGTCGAAGGCCCGGCGTTGGATCGCGGTTGGCCTTGTCATCACCGT
>CANJSR010000522.1 GCA_947476855.1 Acetobacteraceae bacterium | reverse complement strand
TTGGCGAAGAACACCTTGCTCATGGGCACGGGGGCGCGTTCGATCAGCATCTCGGCCAGATCGATGGCGGGTTCGTGCGACTTGGCGGTGAAGGCGTGGTAGAAGGGCAGCTTCCGCATCTGGGTGACGGCCGCCTGCACGAGGCGTTCATTGTCGAAGCCCAGGGACGCGCACCAGAGGCCGGCCACGCTCTCGATATACTCCTTCCCGGCATCGTCCCAGACGCGGACGCCCTTCCCGCGGGAGATGACGACGGGGCCGACTTCCTGGTGTGTTTTCAGGTCGGTATAGGGATGCAGGACGTTGGCGATGTCACGAGCGGCGGCGGAATTGGCGCCAAAGGGGGGCGGCGGTGCCATGGGGAAGCCTCCTGGTTTGAACCCCCAGCATAGCCGCCGTGGGGGCCGATCGGAACCGGTTTATGAGCGGGGGACAGGGACGTGACCTACGCGGCGTTCTGGCTGGTGTATCTGCGGGCGCATGCCCGTCCCGCGACGCGCGCGCTGCACTATGCGGGCACGTCGCTGGCGGTGGCGTGCCTGGTCCTGGGCGTGGCAAGCGACCCGTGGTGGGTGGCGGCGGCGCCGGTCGTGGGCTACGCCTTCGCCTGGGCCGGTCATTTCGGGATCGAGGGCAACAAACCCGCGACCTTCGGCCATCCCTTCTGGTCCCTGCTGAGTGATTTCCGGATGCTGGGCCTGTTCCTGACCGGACGGCTGGGGCCGCATCTGCGGCGAGCGGCGCTCAACGCGCCAGGTCCGCCTGACACCATGCCATGACACGGTAGCTGTCCGAGAGGCTGCGCTTGTAGTCCGCGTCCCCGGCGAGAAAATCATAGGTCCGGTCGCCAGCGGCGATGCCCGCCTCGATCGCGGCGACGTGGGCAACGATGCCGGGGCGCTGGCGGCGGTCGGGGTCGTCGTGGTGGAAGCCGCTCTGATAGGCGAGGATGCGGCCGTTTTGTCGGAAGTTATACAGCACGCCGAGGGGTTTTGTCGGTGTGGATACGCGGATCAAGTCTACTTCATGACGTGGAACGGCGGTCTGGATCAGGGCGCGGTGGAAACGCTCCAGGAACGGATTGGCGAAGGCACCGGGCTTGCCGCGGGCGGTCCAGTAGGACTGGTGCAGCGTGATCAGTTCTGAGAGGAAATGGTCTGCCTCGGCCGGCGTTGTCGCGCGCGTCAGTGTCAGTGGGCCAAACGCTTCGTAATAGCGGCGCGACTCTCGGATCATGCGGCGTGTGTTGGCGCTGCGCCGGTCCATGAAGCCGAGCGCGAGATCGGTGAACCAGGCCGGCTCGATCCGGGTGGCCCCGCGGAGGATGCCGGCGCGGGAAAGCGCGTGGAGCGTGGGCGCGCCGATCCCACTCAGGCGGATGCGGGCGGTGCCGGTTTGCGCCTTGATGGCAGCGGCGTTGCGGCGGAGGTGGTCTATCAGGCGGTCGCGCAGGTCGGGCGGCTGGTCGCGGGCGATGAGGAAGCCGTTGTGCTCGATATAGATCGCATCGCGGGCGGGGACGCCGCTTTCGCCGAGATGCAGCGTGCCCGCCGCCTGGTTGAACAGGGCCAGCGCGACGATCCGGGCGCCCAGTCGCGCGGACAGCACCCACGGGGCTGGGAAGCGTTCGGCGAACAGCGTGCCAGTCCAGATCCAGCCCTGGAAGAAGGAGGCGTCGCTTTCCGCCTCCAACCCACGCCATTGCAGGCCGAGGGCGTCGGGGTCCTGCACCGGGGCGAAGGCGATTTCCATGATGGGTTCGGCCGTTTATCGCGCCATCACCCCTCCCCCAACCCACCCAAAACTCGCCAGACCCAAACGCTAACCACCAGATTGACCCCAGCCGCCACCAGCAGCACCGCCGGCGCATCCAGCCCAGCCGCCGCCAGAGAAGCCGCCGCGGCGGCCCCTCCCACCATGAACAGCGCGTTCATCACATTGTTCGCGCCCACCATCCGGGACCGCTCCTGTCGCGCTGCCGCGTGCTGCATCACGGCGTACAACGGCACCGAGAACGCCCCCCCGCACACCGCCAGCAGGAACAGGTCCGCCATCATCCGCCAGCCATGCCAGCTTCCCGCCACCGCCCAGGCCGAGGCCAGGCCGCCATCCGCCGCCGCCATCCACCCCGCCCAGGCGAAATCGGCGCAGAACAGCGAAATCCCCAATGCCGCCCAGGGTACCAGGCGCACCGACAAGGCTCCTCTCAGCGCATAGGCGCAACCGATCGAGCCCACGCCAACCCCTACCGCGAACACCGTCAGCAGCAGCGTCAGCACCGTCCCGTCCGAATGCAGCGTGTCGCGCGCGATCACCGGGAACTCGGTCATCAGCGTGGCGCCCATCGTCCAGAACCAGGACACGCCCAGCAAGGCCAGCCAGATCGGCCGCACGCCGCGGGCGGTCCGCAGGATGCGCCCGGTCTCGGCGAACAGATTCCAGCTCACCCGCAAACTGGCATCCGCCGGCGGCTGCGCCGGGATCCGCATCGCCGAGAACAGCCCCACCAGCGACAGCGCCAGCCCCACCGCGCCCACCGCCAACGTGCCGCGGTCGAGCAGGATCAACGCGCCACCCACCACCGTGCCACAGACGATCGAGAGGAAGGTCGTCGCCTCCACCGCCCCGTTGCCCGCGACCAGCTCGTCGGCCTTCAGCAGCTCCGGCAGGATGCCGTACTTGACGGGACCGAACATCGCCGCCTGCAGGCCGAGGCCGAACAGCACGCACAACAGGGCCGGCACGCTCTCGGACCAGAACGCCAACGCGGCAGCGGCCATCAGGCCGACCTCGGCCGCCTTGTAGAGGACGATCAGACGCGACTTGGACAGCCGGTCGGCCAGCTTGCCGGCGGTGGCCGAAAACAGAATATACGGCGCGATGAACAAGGCGCCAGCCAGGGCCGACAACCCCGCCCCCCCCATGCCCAAAGTAAAAAGTGCGAGAACAACCATGGCATTCTTGACCAGGTTGTCATTCAGCGCGCCACAGGCCTGGGCAATCACCAAAGGGCCAAGACGACGCGTGGCCATGAGGCCGAGTGGGGATGTCGTTGTCACGACCACCATCAATGTCCCGGGCTGGCGGTTTGGCAAGCCCTGGGGAGGAAGCACTGGGGCGTTGCCCCAGACCCCATAAGGGGCTTTGCCC
>CANJSR010000521.1 GCA_947476855.1 Acetobacteraceae bacterium | reverse complement strand
CTCCGCCTCGACATCGACCCGAAGTCGCATCCCGCCTGGACCGGCGTGCAGCGCATGATGGACACCGGCGGCCAGGTCGCCAAGTTCAACAAGAAGTTCGGCGGCCTCGGCATCAAGAGCGCGACTTGATCCAACGCCGCTGCCCAGCCGTCGCTCGACGGATCGAATTTTCGGGCAACGGCTAGCAGACATCTTGAACCGGCGGGGCGTTTTCCCCATCTCGGTGGTGTTCGGAGTGCCCGTCAGGGGCTCCGGATACTGACACGAGGCCGGCCCATCCGGGCGGCCTCCACCGATACCTTGCTGGTTCAGGAGGTTTACTATGAACACCCACGACTTCGCGCCCTTGTTCCGTACCGCCATCGGTTTTGACCGCATGGCCCGGCTTATCGATAGCGCCGCGGCGGCGCCCGAAGCCTCAAGCTATCCCCCCTACAACATCGAACGCACTGGCGATGACGCCTATCGCCTGACCATGGCGGTGGCCGGTTTCCGCCCCGAAGACCTCGACATCGTCGTCAAGGACAACACGCTGCTGATCACCGGCCGCGTGGCCAATGACGCCCAGAAGGGAGAGGTCCTCTATCGCGGGATCGCCGGCCGAGCGTTCGAGCGCCGGTTTGTTCTGGCGGATCATATGGTTGTGGAGGGTGCCGACCTTCGCGACGGCCTGCTGCATGTCGGCCTGAAGCGCGTGGTGCCCGAGGCCCTGAAGCCGCGCCGCATCACGATCGGCGGGACGACGCCCACGGTCATCACGAACGAGACCGCCCAGGCGGCCTGATCGCCAGGACGAAACAAGGACGGGGCGGTAATTCCGCCCCGTTTTTTTGTGCCTGGTCGGTTGAACCGCCCCGACTCCGGCGTGACGCCCGCCCGGGTTTTCGCGGTGGTTACGGGCGGTTCCGCCCCACCAGGGCCCGCACATTCGCCTGCACGGTGGCGATGTCGTTGGGGAGGATGGTGAATCGCTCCTCGCGCTCAAACAGATCGGCCATGCGGGCGGGCAGCGCGGGGCGGATGCCGGTCGCGGCTTCCATCGCATCGGGGAACTTCGCCGGATGCGCGGTGGCCATGGCGACCACGGGCACGGCCGGATGCGGCGCGAGGGCCATGGCCGCGGCAATGCCGATGATCGTGTGCGGATCGGCGAGGTAGCCGGTCTTGTCATGCAGCCGCCGGATTTCGGCCTTGGTCCCCTCATCATCCAGACGGAACGCGTGGAACAACTGCCGCGCGCGGCGCCAGGCGGGCTCGGGCACCGGCATGCGGCCCGATTCGCGGAACTGCCGCATGGCGGAGGACGTGGCGACCGGGTCGCGGTCCAGCATCTCGAACAACAGACGCTCGAAGTTCGAGCTGACCTGGATGTCCATGCTGGGGGACAGGGATGGCTCGACCGTCGTGATCGACATGTCGTTGGCGCTGAAGAACCGGGCCAGGATATCGTTGCGGTTCGATCCGACGATCAGGCGCGCGATCGGCAGGCCCATGCGGCGGGCGGACCAGGCGGCCAGGACATTGCCGAAATTACCGGTGGGGACGCTGAACGCGACCTCCCGGTCCGGCGCGCCCAGGTCCAGCGCGGCGGCGACGTAGTAGGGGATCTGCGCCGCGATCCGCGCCCAGTTGATGGAATTGACCGCCGACAGGTGCATCTCCGAGCGGAAGCCCGTGTCGGCGAACATCGCCTTCACCATGTCCTGGCAGTCGTCGAAGGTCCCCATCACCGCGACATTGCCGACATTCGCGGCATGGACGGTGGTCATCTGCCGGCGCTGGACCAGGCTCGTGCGCTCA
Organism: Acetobacteraceae bacterium; assembly: GCA_947476855.1. Next base: position 1,357 of record CANJSR010000521.1, on the reverse strand, counting down.
TGCGGGTGCAGGATGACGATGTCGACACGTTCTCGGCCGGCGCAGGCCTCGATCGCGGCTGAACCCGTGTCGCCCGAGGTCGCGCCGACGATCGTGACGCGGGCATCGCGCTTGGTCAGGACATAGTCGAACAGCCGGCCCAGGACCTGCATCGCCATGTCCTTGAAGGCGAGCGTCGGGCCGTGGAACAGCTCCTGCACGAACAGGCTGTTGCCGAGTTGGACGATCGGCACGACGGCCGGATGGCCGAAATCGGCATAGGCCTCGTGGCAGATCTTCGACAGGACCTCGAACGGGATCGAGGTCCCAACAAAGGGCTGCATGACCCGCGCGGCGAGGGCCGGATAGGACAGGCCCCGCATCGCCCGCCAGTCGCCTGGGGAGAAATTCGGCCAGGACTCGGGGACGAACAGCCCCCCGTCCTCGGCCAGGCCGGCCAGCAGGACATCGGCGAAATCGCGGGGGGCGGCGTGGCCGCGGGTGGAGATATAGCGCATGGGCGGAAACTACCGGTGGGCTTGGGCCGACTCAACGGCGGGTGAAGGTCCAGTATCGCGGCGACCGGCCCTCGCGCAGGGCCTTTGCCTCATAACGGGTCGGCGGCCAGTCATCGGGGCGCGTGGTGGCCGGCGGTGGCGCGTCGAACAGGGTCTGGGCGGCCATGACCTCGGTCACCCAGGCCTGGTAGGTGGGGTCGTCGGAGGCGACGCGCCAGATGGCCCCAGGCTTGAGCACGCGGGCAATCAGCGGCAGTTGCGCGGGGTGGACAAAGCGGCGCTTGGCATGGCGCAGCTTGGGCCAGGGGTCGGGGAACATCAGGAACAGCCGGTCGAGGCTGGCATCCGGCAGCCCCCGCAGCAGCACCCGCGCGTCATCGGGCCAGAGCCGCAGGTTGGGCGGGAGGGGGCCGGTTGCTTCCTCTCCGTCGGGGACGAGGCGGGACAGGAGGGAGCAGATGCCGTTCTCGAACACCTCGCACGCGATGAGGCCGGCTTCCGGGTGGGCGGCGATCTGGGCGAGGGCGTGTTCACCGCCGCCGAATCCGACTTCGATCCAGAGTTGGGTGATCGTGGGGGGGAAAAGGGGTTCAGCGAGAAGCTCCCCCTCCCCTTGATGGCTTGGGCCGCGAAGCGGACCGAGGTTGGGGGGAGGGGGCTCACCTCCCCGACCCGTGCCGCGACACCCCTCACCCCGGCCCTCCCCCTCAAGGGGGGAGGGGGAAACGCGGAAAGACCCCACCGCGAGGCGCGGCAGGGTCACATCCAGCAGAAGCTGCTGACGCGGGCGGAGCTTGTGGCCCCGCGCGCGTCCATACAGCCGGTCGGGCGGTGGCTTCAGGCTCAGCGGTTGAACGCGG
>CANJSR010000520.1 GCA_947476855.1 Acetobacteraceae bacterium | reverse complement strand
GACTCGCTGGAACTGCGCGACGGCCCCACGCCCCAACCCGCGCGCGGGCAAATCCTGGTGCGGATGCGGGCGGCGTCGCTGAACTACCGCGACCTGAACATCGCCAAGGGCAGCCCCGCGCGCGGCCCGCTGCCCACCAACCTCATCCCGCTCTCCGACGGCGCCGGAGAGGTGGTGGCGGTCGGCCCCGAGGTCAGCCGATTCCAGGTGGGCGACCGCGTGGCCGGGATGTTCATGCAGGCCTGGCTGGGCGGGGATATGGAGGCGTACCACGTCGACAGCTCCCGCGGCGGCTCGATCGACGGGGTGCTGGCCGAGTATGTCGTGTTTGAACAGGACGGCGTCGTCCGCATCCCGGACCATTTGTCCTACGAGGAAGGGGCCACCCTGCCCTGCGCCGGCGTCACCGCCTGGAACGCGCTTTATGCCGGCAAGCCTCTGCGCGCGGGCGAGTCGGTGCTGGTGCTGGGGACCGGCGGCGTCTCGATCTTCGCCTTGCAGTTTGCCAAGGCGGCGGGGGCGCGCGTGATCGCGACCTCATCCTCCGACGACAAACTAGCCAAGGCCAAGGCGCTGGGGGCGACGGACGGGGTGAACTACCGCCAGCACCCGGAGTGGCAGCAGGAAGTGATGCGCCTGACCGGCGGGCGCGGCGTGGATCATGTGGTGGAGGTCGGCGGGGCCGGCACGCTGCAACGATCCGTCGAGGCCGCCCGCATCGGCGGGCAGGTCCATCTGATCGGCATCCTGACGGGTGGCGGAGAGATCAACCCCACCCCGGTCCTGCGGCGGAACCTGCTGCTGCGGGGGATCTATGTCGGGTCGCGGCAGATGTTCGAGGATATGAACCGCATGATCACCCTGCACGGGTTGCACCCCGTGATCGACCGGGTGTTCCCGTTTGCCGAGGCGAAGGACGCCTACCACTACCAGACCAGCCAGGCGCATCTGGGCAAGGTGGTGATCCGGATCGACTGATCGGCCGGCCTCGGTTCGGCGCAATCACCGGATTGCGTCACCCGGGCTGGCTCGGTTATAGAGGCTCCGCCGAGCGGGTGTAGTTCAATGGTAGAACGGCAGCTTCCCAAGCTGCATACGAGGGTTCGATTCCCTTCACCCGCTCCAGCCTTCCGAACAATTGGTTATCGGTTCCCGCGGCGTACAGCCGTTGCCTGGTGCCGTGATCGCACCCGTCGTGTCACTCGTCGTCTGTCTCCGTCAGTTCAAACCACATGGCGTTGAGCACGGCGAAGCAGGCCGCCAACGGCAGACCCAGCAGCCAGGCGAAGTACCACATTGGCGGTGTCTCCTTCTTCTCAGTAACTGTCGTGGCTGCGCGTCACGCTCGCCTCATCCACCTTGCCCCACAGCACGTGGTAAACCCATGCGGTGTAGGCCAGCACGATCGGCAGGAAGATCACCGTCGAGACCAGCATGATGAACAAGGTCAGGTGTGACGACGAACTGTCCCACACGGTCAGGCTAGACCGCGGATCAAGCGAGGACGGCAGCAGGAACGGAAAGATCGAAAGCCCGACCGTCGAGATGATCCCGAAATTCGCGAGCTTGCTGAACAGCAGCGTGCTGATCTCCCGCCCCGCGCGCAGCCCCAGGAAGGCACCGATCAGTCCGATGAAGCCCAGGATCGGCGCGGATATCATCCAGGGATGCGCGCCGTAGTTGGCGATCCATCGCGCGCCATCCCGTGTCACGGTCTTCAACAAGGGTGCGGAGGGGCCGGAGGGATCGATCGGGCTGGTGATCCGGTACCCGTCCAGCACGAACGCGACCAGCAAGCCGCACAGCGCGAACAGCGCGATCGCCGCCAGCGCCGCCACGCTGCCATAGCGGCGGCCGCGCACCGCCACGACGCCGCCGGCCTTCAGCGACAGCCAGGCGCCGCCGTGCATGACCAGCATCGACACGGACAGCAGACCGCACAGCAACGCGAAGGGGTTCAGCAGGCCGAAGAAGCTGCCTTCGTAGCGGATGCCATATTCCTCGGTCAGCCGGAACGGCACGCCCTGGATGACATTGCCGACCGCGACCCCGAAGATCAGCGCCGGCACGAAGCCGCCCGTAAAAAGCGCCCAGTCCCAGGTGCTCCGCCAGCGCGGATCGTCCCGCTTGCCGCGATACTTGAAGCCGACCGGCCGCAGGATCAGCGAAGCCAGCACAAGGAACATCGCGAGGTAGAAGCCCGAGAACGACACGGCGTAAAGCTGCGGCCAGGCGGCGAAGATCGCACCTCCGCCCAGCACCAGCCAGACCTGATTACCCTCCCAGACCGGACCGATCGTGTTGATCGCGACCCGGCGCTCGATATCGGTGCGCCCGACGAAGGGCAGCAGGGCGCCGACACCCAGGTCGAACCCGTCGGTCACCGCGAAGCCGATCAGCAGGATGCCCAGCAGCACCCACCAGATCAGCCGCAGCGTCGAGTAATCGATCAGTTCATGCAGGATCATGGCGCGTCACTCCGCAGCGGCGGGCAAGGGGGCGGGCACGGGGCGCGTGGGGGCGGGTTCGGGCACCGGTCCCTTGCGGATGGCCCGCACCATCAGCCCCATCTCGACCACCGCCAGCACGCTGTAGAACAGGATGAAACCGCACAGCGTCAGCAGCACTTCGGTAACGCTCAGATGCGAGACCGCCATGGCGGTCGGCAACACGCCCTCGATGATCCAGGGCTGACGGCCATACTCGGCGACGATCCAGCCCAGTTCGGCCGCGATCCATGGCAGCGGGATGGACAGCACCGCGACCCAGAGCAGCCAGCGGTATCGGTCCAGTTGTCGGCGCGCCGACAGATAGAAGAACACCCCGGTCAGCAGGATGAACAGCATCCCCAGCCCGACCATGATCCGGAACGCCCAGAACAACGGCGCGACCCGCGGCACGGTATCCCACGCGGCCTGCGCGATCTGGGCATCGGTCGCCTGCCGCGGGTCGTCGACATAGCGGCGCAGCAGATAGGCGTAGCCCAGCACGCGGCCGTTATCCTCGAACTGCTGGCGCAGGTCGGCCGGAACCGCCGCGCCGCGTGGCAGGGCACGGATCTTCTGCAGGGCGTCATAGGCGACGATCCCCTGGCGCACATGCTGTTCCGCCGATTCCACGAGGTTCTTGATCCCCGGAACCTCCCCCGTCAGGCTGCGGG
>CANJSR010000519.1 GCA_947476855.1 Acetobacteraceae bacterium | reverse complement strand
GGCAGGCCATTCCCAGTTCAAGAACATCATGCACCGCAAGGGCGCGCAGGATGCCAAGCGCGCCCGCGCCTTCGCCAAGATCATCCGAGAGATCACCGTCGCCGCGCGCCAGGGCCTGCCCGACCCGGCCTCCAACCCGCGCCTGCGCGCCGCCATGACCGCCGCGCGCCAGGCGAACATGACCCGCGACACGATCGAGCGTGCCATCAAGAAGGCGACCGGCGCCGGCGGTGGGGACGACTACACCGAGGTCCGCTACGAAGGCTACGGCCCAGCCGGCGTCGCCGTGATCGTCGAGGCGTTGACCGATAACCGCAACCGCACCGCCTCCGACGTCCGTGCCGCCTTCGCCAAGCATGGCGGGGCGCTTGGGGAAACCAACTCCGTCAGCTTCCTGTTCAACCGCCTGGGCGCGATCCGCTACCCGGCCGCCGTCGCCTCGGCCGATGACATGCTGGAAGCGGCGATCGAGGCCGGGGCCGAGGATGTCGCCTCCGACGCCGAGGCGCATGAGGTGACCTGCGCGACCGACGATTTCTTCTCCGTCCGCGACGCCCTCGAATCCCGTTTCAGCGCCCCCGAATCCGCTCGGCTTGACTGGCGCCCGACCACGTCGATCACGTTGGATGAGGACAAGGCGCGCAGCCTGCTCAAGCTGCTGGACGTGCTGGAGGACAGCGACGACGTCCAGAACGTCTATGCCAACTTCGACATCCCCAACGCGGTGATGCAGAAACTGTCGGGCTAGGCGCCGCTACCGCATCAGGTCAGCGAGGTTCGCCCTGATCCGGTCCAGCACGGTGCGGTCGTCCGCGGGTTCGGGGAAGACCGCCCCGGTGATGGTTTCATAGGCCTGGATATAGACGGAGGCCGTCGCGACCAGCAGGTCCTGGGGGATCTCCGGGATCGGGTCCTTGTAGGGATCGCAGCGCGCGGCCACCCAGTTGCGGACGAAATCCTTGTCGAAACTCTCGGGCTTGGCACCAGACTCGAACCGTTCCGGATAGCTCTCGGCCTTCCAGTAGCGGCTGCTGTCGGGGGTGTGGATTTCATCGGCCAGCACGATCCGGCCATCCGCGTCGGTGCCGAACTCATACTTCGTATCGACCAGGATCAGCCCGCGTTCGGCCGCCATCGACTGGCCGCGGGCGAACAGCGCCAGCGCGTAGATGCTGAGCTGTTCCCATTGCGCCTCGGTCAGCAGCCCGCTGGAGAGGATGTCGTCCGGCGTCAACGGCGCGTCGTGCCCACCATCGAACTCCTTGCTGGTGGGCGTGATGATCGGCGTCGGCAGCATCTGGTTGTCGCGCAGCCCGTCGGGCAGGCGGATGCCATACATCTCCCGCTGGCCGGTCTTGTACATCGGCAGGATGGATGTCCCGGTCGTCCCGGCAAGGAAGCCGCGCACCACGATCTCCACCGGCAGGATGTCCAGCCGGCGCGCGATCACCACGTTAGGGTCGGGGTAGGCCAGCACGTGGTTGGGGCAGATGTCCGAAGTCGCCTCGAACCAGTACCGCGCGGTCTGGGTCAGCACCTCTCCCTTGAATGGCACGGCGCAGAGGATGCGGTCGAAGGCACTGAGGCGATCGGTCGTGATCAGCACCCGCCGCCCGTCCGGCAGGTCGTAATTGTCCCGCACCTTGCCGCGATAATGGTTCGGCAACTCGGGGATCGTCGCATCCGACAGGACACGGTGGGCAAGACGGCTGATTGTCGCGGAATCCATCGACCTCGGGCTCTCGGCGGGTAAGCGCGGAAACTACCGGATTCCGACGCGCCTGTCAGGCAAATGAACGCGCGGACGGCAGTTTGCATTTTGCCGTCCGGTCGATGCTCAATCGTCATGGTCGGGCTTGACCCGACCATCCCTCAGTAGAATGACGTTTGAAATCACGCACATTTCTATCGCCCGGAATCCCGGGCGATAGTCGGGTCGGCCCCGACCAGGACGGGAAGGGCCAAACCGTGCCAGGCTGACGCGCGCGGAGGCCTCCAGGCCCCCGCGCGCGGCCCATTACCCCTCCGCGATCACCGGATTGCGCAGAATGCCGACGCCGGTCACCTCGACCTCCACCACGTCGCCCGGCTTCATCCACAAGGGCGGCGTCTGGTAGGCGCCCACGCCGCCGGTCGTGCCGGTCACGATCACGTCCCCCGCCTCAAGCTGGGTGAACGTCGAGCAGTACTCGATCAGCGTCGGCACGTCGAAGCACAGGTCGTCGATCGTGGCGTGCTGCTGCTCCACCCCGTTCACCCGCGTCATCAGCGTCTGCTTCGTGATGTCCCCGGCTTCCTCGGGCGTCACGATCCAGGGGCCGAAGCCGCCGGAGTTGAAGAAGTTCTTCCCCGGCGTGAACTGCGCCGTGTGCCGCTGGAATTCCCGCACCGAACCTTCGTTGAAGCAGGAATAGCCGGCGACGACGCTCAGCCAGTCCTCTTTCTTCACATGCCGGCAGCGGCGGCCGATGATCACGGCCATCTCCCCCTCATAGTCATGCGTGACCGAGGCGTTCGGGCGGATGATCGACTGCCCGTGCCCGACCTGGGAGTTGTTGAAGCGCGTGAAGATGATCGGCTTCGCCGGCGGCTCCCGCCCGCCTTCCTTGATGTGGGACATGTAGTTCAGCCCCACGCAGATGATCTTGTCGGCATCCGGGATGGGCGGCATGTAGGTGACATCGGCCAATTGGAAGTCGGCGTGGCGGGACGCTTCCTCGGCCAGCGAGGTCATCGCCCATAACGCGTGCTTCAGGCCAGGCGCGCGGGCGCCGAGGTCGATGACCCCTTCCCCCTTCACGATGCCCCAGCTCGCGGCGCCGTCGGGACGGCGGAAACTCATCAGCTTCATGGTCGGTCTCCTCTTGATGGGCGCGTTGATAGGAGCGCGCGCCCTCCCGCGCAACGTCGCGTGCCCGCGCCTGACGTGACGGGATTTGTGGCAATGCCCCCGTGACATCCGTATGGTCGAACGGTTCGGATAAGGAGCATCCCGATGGACCTGACCGCTTTCCTGACCGGTGCCTTCCTGTTGCTGTCCGCCCTGGGCCTCGATACGGTCATGCACCCGCGCGACATCGTGCTGGAAGCGCACAAGGCCTCCCAGCTTGGCCAGGTGCATCTGACCGACACGATGCTGAACGCCGTCATGAAGGCGCAGGTCGAGGAAATCTT
>CANJSR010000518.1 GCA_947476855.1 Acetobacteraceae bacterium | reverse complement strand
GGCCTGCTGATCATGGAACTGGCCGTCTTCATCACCAGCTTCCACGGCCTGATCTATCTGGCGACGCTGACGCTGTGGTCGATCAACCAGCTCAATTTCTGGGTCATTCTGGTGGCGATCCTGCTGATCCAGGATTTCCGCCACAACGAACCGCCCTTCCTGCCCCGCATCCTGTCGGCCCTGTCCGGGCGGCGGCATTACCCGGAACCGCAGGCGGAGCAGATCAGGGTGGTGGATTGAGGTAGTTGGACTGGCCCGTCACCCGCCGTTTCATCAGCGACCAGGTGACGCCGGTCATCAGTGTCAGTGACGCGACCGAGATGAAGACGTAACCCCAGGTGCGGCCGCGGCCGAGGTCGATGACCTCGAATTCCGACAGCGTGAAGACCCCCAGGAACAGCATCGCCAGCAGGAACCCGAGCCCCAGGCCGCCCAGCGACAGCCAGGTGATGCGGCCGAACAGGATGTGCAGCAGGATCAGCAGCGCCGCCGCGGCCGCCTTGAGCGCGAGGGGCGCGGGGCCGCCGACCCAGTCATAGAAGCTGATACCCGTGGGGTTCCACGTGGCGAACACCAGCGCGAAGCAGGCCAGAAGCCGAGCAGCGAGTCCTCCGGGGCCCATCAGGTGGGGAGAGGCGTCATGTCAGGGACCGCGAGTCCATCTGGCCGGCGAGCCGGTAGCGGATGATCGAGAACGACGTGCCCGTGCCCAGGAACAGCACCAGCGCGCCCTGGAACACCAGGATCCGTTGCAGGCTGTTGGACAGATCGATCCAGCCGCGGTCGGACGCGAGCCAGACCAGCGTCAGCAGCACCAGCAGCAGCGGCACGCCCAGCAGCAGCCCGAGCGAGCGGATGGTCGCGTTGATACAAACGATATAGCCTGAAATCAGAACAAACATCGTGAACAGTTTCGCGATCCAGTAATCGGAGCCCGTTTGTTCCACCCAGTGATACCAGGAATACCCACTGGGATTGTACGTGGCGGCGACCAGCAGCAGCACCGCCAGCATGCGGACCAGGATCGAGAGCGGCTGTCCATACATCTTTCACTCCCTGGTTCGGGTTGATCACGGGGCTGAGGTCCGGTTCGGCGGGCCGAAAGTTTAAGCCTTAAGGGTCGGCTGAGCGATTGTAACGCAATGCAAATCCGTTTGACGATCCGTACATAGGGGTTGCCTGAAACCGTCCACCCTGTCACCTTGCGGCGCACAACGCTCGGTCGTCCCGGCAGGATACTCCCCATGTGGAAGCAATCAGCGCATCGCCACGCTCCTCGCGGATCGGGAAACAAGCGACACGGTGACGGCGGTTGTGAAGAGGACCGCGCGATTGGCTGACCAACCCACCGATCTTACCGTGCTTGTCAGGGAACGGAACAGCCGGTCCCGCGCCGAAGCCAGCCGAAACACTGATACCGCGCCCGCCGCGAACGACGCCGGTTCGACGGTCGCGCCTCGGGCCGAGGGCAGACCGCTTCCCGACAAGGATGACGGCCGAGCGACGCCGCCGGAACAGTACGATGCGGTCACGCCGGATGGTCCGCCGCCCCCGCCGCCCGCCGCCGTGGCGCCGCCCGCCCCACCCCGCGCGCGCGGCCTCTGGCTGAACGCCTTCTTCGCCATCGTGGCGCTTGGCGCCGCCGCCGTCGCGCTGACCGCCCCCTCCCTGCGCCCGGTTCTGGTGCAGCAGGTGCCGGCGCTGCTGCCGGACGGGTTCGGAGATGCCTCGACCCGCCTCGCCGATCTGCTGACGCCGGAAAGCCAGGCCGATCGCGACATCGCCGCCCTGCTTCCCCGCGTCGCCGGCCTGGAATCCGAATTGCTGCGGCTGCGGCTGGAAATCCGCCAGCTCGATCGCCGGCTGGCCGAATCGGGCGCGCTCGGGCGGGAAAACCAGCAGGCCGTCGCCGACATCGCCGCCCTGACCGCCGAAACCGCTCGGCGTATGGAACGAATGGACAGCGCGGGCCAGGCGCTGACCGCCCGGGTGCGCGCCGCCGCCGTGCTCGCCGCCGCCACCCGCCTGCGCCGCGACCTCGATACCGGGACCGCGCTGGCCGAGGGCGTGGCGCTGATGGACCTGAACGCCCCCTATCCCGAACCCGTCACGCGGGCGGTCGAAACCCTGCGCGGGATGCCGAACGGCGTGACCACGATCCGCGACCTCGCGATCGCCTACGAAACGCTGGATCAATCGATCGCCGCCTCGCTCGGGCAGGACGGGTCCGGCTGGTCCCGCCTGCGCGCGCTGTTCGGTGGAGAGGAAGACCCCCGCCTGTCGTTCCTGCAACGGGTCCGCCAGATGGCGACCGAGGGGCGCATGACCGAGGTCGCGACCCTGCTCGCCCATTCCCCCTGGCAGGCCGAAGCCGCCCCCTGGATCGCACGGGCCCGCGAACGGACCGAGGCGACGCGGGCGGCGCAGACCATCTCCGCCTACGCGGTGGCCGAGGCGCGCGCCTCCCTGGCCGCTCCCGCCGACACAGCGACGCGGCCTCGGCCGGAGGCACGCTGATGCCGCGTTCCGGACGGCGGCCGTTCGCCGTCGAACCGTGGTCGGCGCCGAACCGGGCCTGGCTGCTCGCCACCGCCCTGGTCTGCGTCACCGGACTGTGCGGCGTCATGGGATCGGGCGCCGCGCGGGCCGAACGGAGCATCGCGGACCGGGTGCCGATCGAGGATCCGTCCCTCTCCCCCCGGGCCAATCCGGCGCCCCCGCCCCCGCCAGCGCCCGACACGGGATCCTATCTGGGCTCGGCCGCCGGCACCACGCTGGATGCCCTGGCCTGGTCCGCCGCCGGCTTCGCCACCCTGCCCGGCGCCGCCGGACAATTCCTGTGGGAGGTCTCCTACCTTCTAGGCATCAACCGGACGCCGGTGCAGCCCCCGCGCGTCGGCGCGGTTCCGGACGCCGTACCGCAGGCGCTGGGCCGCCCGCCCGCGGCCATACCCTCACAGGCGACGCGGCCCGTGCCAGCCCCGGCGGCCGCCGATCCGGCGCGCGCGGCCGATCCCGCCACGGCCCCGAGCACGGTCCCGACCCCGGTCCCGACCCTGGGCACCACCCCGGTCGCCGCCCTGCCGCCGGTGCCGCCCTCGCCCGTCATGCCAATCGGCCCGCAGGATGAGGTCGAGCCCGGCCTGGTGGCCAACATGGTCTATGACCGCAGCCACCGGCGGGAGGACGGCACCTATTTCGT
>CANJSR010000517.1 GCA_947476855.1 Acetobacteraceae bacterium | reverse complement strand
GCCGAGGCGAAGGGCCCCCAATAGGTCCCCTTCCGCGTCTGCGCCCCGCGATGCTTGGCGATCTGCGGGAAGGGATGGTCCTCGGTCAGCATCAGCCAGGGGTAGGACTTGTCGTCGCGCAGGACGATGTTGAAGCGTGGCTTGAGCCGCTTGATGAGGTTGGCTTCGAGCAGGAGCGCCTCGGCCTCGGTATGCGTCGTGACGATTTCCATCGACACGGTTTCCGAGACCATCCGCCGCAGCCGTTCGCCGAGCCGGCCGATCTGGGTGTAGTTCAGCACCCGCCGCTTGAGGCTGCGGGCCTTGCCCACATACAGCGCGTCCCCCTTGGCATCGAGCATCCGGTAGACGCCCGGGTTCGCCGGCATGGTTTCCAGCGCGGCCTCGATCACCGCCACGCCCTTGAGGGGCGGGGGGGGTGGTTCTTGGACGGGTGGTTCTGGATCGGTCATCGGCGGGTCATCGGGGGTCATCATCGGGGTCCAGGATACCACCCGGCGGGGCGAATCCGGGAGCCTGATTGGGGTTCGGGGATTCATCCACCAAACCTGTGGATAAGTCTGTGGGCTAATCCGAGGGCAAATCGTGCAAGATCGCGGAATCGCTATGTTACTTAATCATTGCACAAATTTTGGGCCATCGTAACACGCTGATCTTGCGGCATCTTTGGGAACCCCTTGGCGGAGAAGGTAAACGCCCAGGGTCTGCCGGGGCGGCCGCTAACCCGCCCATCAGGAGGTGGACAAATCTTCCTGACACCGTTCGATTTCAACCCCGGCGGAGGCCGCGTCGGCGAAAACATCGAGCTTTTCGACCCGCACCCGGGCGATCCGCACCCTGGGGTCCAGCAGGCAGGAAACCGCCAGCCGTTCGGCCAGGGTTTCGACCAGGCGGACATGCCGTTCGCCCACGATCGCGCGCACGCGGTTGGCGATCTGTTCGTAGTCCACGACCCGCGCCAGTTCCTGCGCCACGGTCATCGGATCGGCCGGCGGCGGGGTCTGGTCCTCGGCCACCGCTAGGTCGATATTGACCTGGACGCGCTGCGCCTGGGTCCGCTCATGCGGGTAGACGCCGATGCGGGCGGGCAGCACCAGGTCACGCAGGAAGACGTGACGCAATTTGTCGGCCGAACTGGCGAGCGGCCTTCCCCCGGGCACCATTACTCCTCGTCCCCCGGCGCGGCCGGACCCGGCGACCATTGCAGATGCTGCCCCCCGTCCAGCGCGATCATCTGCCCGGTCATCGACGGCAGGGTCAGGATCGCCATCACGGCACGCCCGATCTCCTCGATCACCGGTCCGCGCCGCAGTGGGACCGAGGCAGCCTGGCGGGCGAACTGTTCCGGCGTCTGGCGGGTGTTGGGCAGGGCGGGTCCCGGGCCGATGCCGTTGACGCGGATGCGCGGGGCGAGCGCGAGGGCCATGCTCTGCGTCAGCGCCCAGAGGCCGAACTTGGAGACGGTGTAGGACACGAAATGCGGCGTGATCGACCAGACGCGCATGTCGATCATGTTGATCACCACGCCCTCGGCGCCCTTGGGCAGGGCATGGGCGAAATGCTGGATCAGGACGAAGGGCGCGCGCAGGTTCGGCTCGATATGCTTGTCCCAGGACTCGCGGGTGGCGTCGTGCCAGTCGTCCCGCTCGAACGCCGAGGCGTTGTTGACCAGGACCCCGATCGGGCCGAGTTCGGCCGTGGCCTGGGGGATGAGGGGGACGACCTCGGCTTCCTGGGCGAGGTCGCCGCGCAGGATGACGGCGCGCCGGCCCAGGGCCTGGATCTCGGCCTGGGTAGCCAGGGCATCGTCGATGCTGGCGTTGCAGTGGAGCGCGACGTCGAACCCGGCATCCGCCAGGGTCAGGGCGATGGCTCGGCCGAGACGCCGTCCGCCGCCGGTGACCAGGGCGGCGCGGGGGATCGCGGGAGGGATGGCGGTGGCCCAGGACGGCATCATGGTGTCCGGTTCGGTGAGGGAGGGATGTTAGGGGACCGGGGGCCGGGTGGGGAGGGGGCGTGTGTTCGGGACCACCGGACAATCGACGGCGTAGCAAACCATAGCACATTGTGCTATATCCTGGCATCCATGCGCGTGTTTCTGGTGGCCCAGGTTGGTCGACTGATGCGGAAGGATCGGATGCCCGACAGCGCACTCTGTCGTTCGGCCGCAGAACTCGTCGCCGGCCGGCTGGGCGCGGGAGAGGCCGATCTCGGTGGCGGCCTGTTCAAGAAGCGGATCGCTCGTGCTGGCGGAGGCAAGCGGGGCGGCTACCGGGCGATCATCGCCTATCGCCAGCCACGCACCGACAGGGTGCTGTTTGCCTTCGCCTTCGCCAAGAACGCGGCATCAACCCTGACGCCCCAGGGACAGGAGGCGCTCAGGATCGTGGCCGGCGCCTTCACGACCGCCAGCGATCACCAGGTCGAGGCGCTCCGATCCAACGGCGATGTCATTGAGGTGGAATGTGATGAAACCGAAAGCGCCTAGATCCACCAAGGCGGTGGCGGTCGAAGATGAAGTACTCGCGACGGCTCACGGATTGGCCGTTGCCCTGCACCGCGTCGGCGCGCTGGACGAGCGCGGCATGCGGGAGATGGACCGGCTCTGCCCGGAGCCGCGTCCCGACTATGGCGAAGGCGATGTCAAACGCATCCGAGCCGCCACCCGCATGAGCCAACCCGTCTTTGCTCGGCTTCTGGGTGTGGACAAGTCAGCTGTCGCGCAATGGGAACGCGGAGCGCGGCGGCCATCCGGTCCGGCGCTGAGGTTGCTGGAGGTGCTGGACCCGGAAAAGCCCGAAAGCCCGGTCGTCATGGTCCGGCGTGGCATTGTCGAAAACGCGGCCGGCTGACACCGGCCGCAAACTTCCCTCACTTCGCACTTGCAATATGAACCACGATCCCCGATATACGGCTCGTCTTTCCGCGACCGCGCGATGGCGCCTGTTTTGGCGTGCTTTCCCGGAAATTTAAGACATCCCAACCGTTCCCGCCGATCGCGCCGGGCTACGGCGACACAGGCGCCGGCCATTTCGCGGACATCATGGTCCCGGCCGGCGACAATCGGAGCATACAGTCCTCGTGACAACCCCCAATTTCGCGGCGTTCGGCCTGGCCGAACCGCTGCTGCACGCCCTGACCGCGTGCAAGTTCACCGTGCCCACGCCGATCCAGGCGCAGGCCCTTCCGCCTCTCCTCGCCGGCCGTGACGTCCT
>CANJSR010000516.1 GCA_947476855.1 Acetobacteraceae bacterium | reverse complement strand
TTAAGGCGCGTATCCCGTCCCGGCGCTTTGGGCGGGGCGGCGCCGGCAGACCCAAACCCGTCAGCGACAAGGATCAGTCGGCAAGACCGATCATCACTGACAACATGGCATTCAGCACAGGCATGTCTCGATCGGAGAGCCGGCCCATCGCGTCCCCGCATTTCCCGCGGGGATAAGCGATGATTTTATCGACCATGACCTGCGATTCCGTCTTCAGCCCGTTTGTCTCCGCCGGCGCCAGCGACATGCGATAGAATGGCGCATCGCGTAATGCGCTGGTGAGCAGCGCGACGAGAACGCTGTCCGCGTCGGCCAGTGCATCCGACTGAATGACGACCGCCGGACGCGGTTTGCCATAATCCCCCTGCGCGGCGACGGTCACCAGATCGCCGCGCTTCACGGCTCCGGCCACGCGAACGCCGCGGCGATGAAGTCCAGCGCGTCGGTTTCCTCGGGGGCGCCGCGCAGCAGCCGGCCTTGCCGCCGCGCCTCGGCGGCGAACTCGGGGCGGTGCGGGTCGGGCACCCACACGCGCAACAGCTTCATGCCCCGGTGGCGCTGCTGTTGCCGGTAACGCTGGAACTTGGTCATTCCGTCTTCGGCGCTGTGCGTCGCGCGTGGCATTGGGCTTTACCTCTTGGGTTGCGCGCTACCATGGCGCATTGGGTGCGCGGCGCCAATCGGTTTGATGGCCTGGCCGCAAATTATACACACTCCATACGCATTCCGCTATTGTCGGCCAACCGTGATGTGCATATTCTAACCTCATGAATGCGCGGCAAATCATCAGACTGCTGAACGCGGACGGTTGGTTCGAAGTCGAGCAGGACGGATCGCACCTGAATCTGAAGCATCCCACCAAACCCGGAAAGGTCACGGTCCCGATCCACGGCGCCCGCGATCTGAAGATCGGCGCGCTGAAGAGCATCGAGCCCATTTCCGGCGTGAACCTGACAAGGAGGTCATGATGGCGCAACGCTTTTACCCCGCCGTCATCGTCCAGGACGCGGGCGACGGACCCGGCGACGGCTACGGTGTCGTCTTCGCCGACTTTCCCGGATGCGTGTCCGGCGGTGAGACCATCCAGCAGGCCGCCGGCATGGCGGCCGAAGCCCTGTCCGGCCATATCGAGGCCATGGTCAGGGACAACGATCCGGTTCCCGAACCGTCCGATCCGGGCCTGTTGCCGGATTGGCTCGATCCGGCTGAAACGGTCGTCGTGGCGCACGTCATGATCCCCGTGGAGATGCCCGGCCGCATCGTCCGCGTGAACCTGACGATGAATGAGGCTTTGCTCGCGCGCGTGGACGCCGCCGCCAGCGCGCGCGGCATGTCCCGCTCGGGCTACGTCGCCGAGGCCGTGCGGGAGCGATTGCGGGCGTAAGGGCTGTGCCGTTCGGCCTGGCGCGGGCGTCGGCGGCGTACCGGCCGGTCAGCGACGACGACGCTGTCTGGTACAATCGCGCCTTGACGCTTTGAGTGGTGTCCCGTTACACTTATCGCAAAGATGATCAGGCGCATCCGTCATAAGGGACTGAAGCGATTTTATCGCGAAGGCGATACACGTGGCATCAACGCGCGACACGCGGTGAAGCTTCGGGTTCTGTTGACCGCTCTCGACACCGCGACGGACCCGGACCAGATGAATATGCTGCCCGGTGCCCGGCTTCATGCCTTGCGGGGCGACCGCGCTGGCCAATGGGCGGTGTGGATATCGGGCAACTGGCGCCTGGTCTTCGAATTCGAGGCGCAGGACGCGACGAACATCGACCTTGCGGATTATCACTGACGGTGGAAAGGAACCCAATGCCATGGCCATGCACGATCCGGCCCACCCGGGCGAGGTCATCCGGGCACTTTGTCTCGACCCGCTCGGCCTGACCGTCACCGCGGGCGCCGAAGCGCTTGGTGTGACCCGCAAGACCCTGTCGGACCTGCTGAACGGCCACAGCGGCGTGTCGCCCGAGATGGCGATCCGTCTTGAAAAGGTCGGTTGGAGCACGGCCGAACACTGGCTGCGGATGCAGTTGCAACGCGACCTGTGGAAGGCACGCGGCCGTTCGGCGACAATCACGGTGAACCGGCACTTTCCATCCGGCCAGGCCGCGTGACGGCGACAATGTCGCTTTTACCGACTTTCCCGGATGCGTGTCCGGCGGGGATACCATCCAGCAGGCCGCCGCCATGGCGGCCGAAGCCCTGTCCGGTCCTATCGAGGCCATGGTCAGGGACAACGATCCGGTTCCCGAACCATCCGATCCGGGCCTGGGGCCGGACTGGCTCGATCCGGCTGAAACGGTCGCCGTGGCGCACGTCATGATCCCCGTGGAGATGCCCGGCCGCACCGTCCGCGTGAACCTGACGATGAATGAGGCGTTGCTCGCGCGCGTGGACGCCGCCGCCAGCGCGCGCGGTATGTCCCGCTCGGGCTACGTCGCCGAAGCCGTGCGTGAGCGTTTGCGGGCGTAAGGGCTGCGATGCCGCGTTGGCCGACAGGCATCGCGCCGCCCGCTGGCTTGCAGCGTCGAAGGCGGGCGAGACGCGGTGAGCTCGGTGTCTTTGCCAGGGGAATCCGTCCGCCTGGCGTGCGGTTCTGAACGGATCGTGTGGCGATCCCTTACTGATCTCCCGCACGGGCCGTCTTTTCCCCTTCTGAGATTCCGCTCGCCTGTGCTACGCTACCGGGATGGCGGACATCCACACAGACCTGACCAAACGACCGCGACCGGCAAGCCTCGTCGGGACATGGCGGCGCTTTGGTGCGGCCGGCCCGGCCTATGAGATTATCGCCAGCGGTGCGGAATTGCCGGACGGTGACCGTCTGATGCGCGTGCGCGTCGCCGAAACCGGTGAGGAAGTCGATTACCGGCTTACCGGAATTCTG
The DNA here is from genome assembly GCA_947476855.1 of Acetobacteraceae bacterium. The sequence continues at coordinate 359 of CANJSR010000516.1, read as the reverse complement.
GACGACCCACGGGAAGCCTGATGTTCGCGATCGCGTTCGATCTCGTGGTGGCGGACACAATGCAACACCACCCCAGGAGCGTTTCTCAAGCTTACGCCGACATCGGCGGCACGCTCGCCGGATTCGGCTTCGAGCGGGTGCAAGGCAGTCTCTACACCACACCATCGGAAGATTTGGCGAATCTGTTCGGCGCTATCACCGCGCTCAAGGCGCTGCCGTGGTTCCCGGCGTCGGTGCGCGACATTCGCGCTTTCCGCGTCGAGCAATGGTCCGATTTTACGAGACTCGTAAAGTCATAGATGTAACGTCTCCTCGGCGCCTATGCCACGGACATTAACGGCCAGGCTCGAGCTTCTCTA
>CANJSR010000515.1 GCA_947476855.1 Acetobacteraceae bacterium | reverse complement strand
GCAGGCTTGCAAACCCACCCCGTGCTTGTCCAGATGCGATTGCATCAACAGGGGCGCGACATGGCCGAAAAGTGGCAGTTCTGGATCGATCGCGGCGGCACGTTTACCGATATCGTCGCCCGCGACCCGCAAGGCCGGCTGACCACCCACAAACTCCTGAGCGAAAACCCCGGCCGCTACCGCGACGCCGCCATCGCCGGCATCAAGACCATGCTCGGCCTGCAACTGACACAGCCGATCCCCGCAGGCCTGATCGACGCCGTGAAGATGGGGACGACTGTCGCTACAAACGCCTTGCTGGAACGCAAGGGCGAACGCGTCCTGCTGGTTGTGAACAATGGCTTTGCCGACGCCCTGCGGATCGGCAACCAGGCCCGCCCGCGCCTGTTCGACCTGAAGATCACCCTGCCGACGATGCTGTACGAACAGGTCCGGCAAGTCCCCGGCCGCGTCGCCGTCGATGGGACCGAGATCGAGGCGCTCGACGAGACCGCCGCCCGGACGATCTTCGCCGAAGCCCGCGCCGCCGGGATCGAGGCCTGCGCGATCGTCCTGATGCACGCCTGGAAATACCCCGCGCATGAACAGCGCCTGGCCGAACTGGCGCGGGAAGCAGGCCTGACCCAGGTCTCCGTCAGCCACGTCGTCAGCCCGCTGCTCCGCTTGGTGCCGCGCGGGGACACAACCGTCGTCGACGCCTACCTGTCGCCGATCCTGCGGCGATATGTGGACCAGGTGGCCAGCGAACTCGGCGGCACGCGTCTGTATTTCATGCAGTCCAATGGCGGCCTCGCCGAGGCCGGTGGCTTCCAGGGCAAGGACGCCATCCTCTCTGGCCCGGCCGGCGGCATCGTCGGCGCCGCGCGCACCGCCGGGATGGCGGGGCTGGACCGGATCATCGGCTTCGACATGGGCGGTACGAGCACCGACGTCGCGCTCTATGCCGGCGGATTCGAGCGGGCGTTTGAAACGGCCGTTGCCGGCGTGCGTATGCGGGCGCCCATGATGGCGATCAACACGGTCGCGGCGGGTGGAGGGTCCATCCTGCATTTCGACGGCGCGCGCATGCGGGTCGGTCCGGACTCAGCCGGCGCGGACCCAGGGCCGGCATGCTATCGGCGCGGTGGGCCGCTGACCGTGACGGATGCGAATGTCTGCGTGGGCAAGATCCAGCCGGCGCATTTCCCCGCGATCTTCGGCCCGAACGGCGATGAACCGCTGGATGCTGCCGTCGTGCGCGAGAAATTCGCCGCCCTGGCCGCTGAGGTCTCGGCCGCGACCGGGGAAACCCGCACCGCCGAACAGGTCGCCGAGGGGTTCCTCGCGATCGCCGTCGCCAACATGGCGAACGCGATCAAGCAGGTGTCGGTGCAGAAGGGCCACGACGCGACCCGGTTTGCCCTGCAATGCTTCGGCGGCGCCGGCGGGCAGCATGCCTGCCTGGTGGCCGATGCTCTGGGGATGGAGACGGTGTTCATCCACCCGTTTGCCGGCGTTCTGTCGGCATACGGCATGGGTCTGGCAGACCAGACCGCGATGCGGGAACAGGCGGTAGAAGCCACCCTGGCCGAGGATGCGTTGCCCGGGCTTTACACGCTAGCTGACCGCTTGGGGGAGGAAACCCGCGCCGCCCTGCAAGCCCAAGGTGCGGATTCCGCAACCGTGACGACGACGGCGTCGGTGCACCTCCGTTACGCGGGAACCGAAGCCGCATTGGTAGTGACGTTGCCACCACGCTCCCCCTCCCCTGGAGGGAGGGGGCCGGGGGGAGGGGGTGATCCAAACTCCGACCGGGGCGCCGCTCCCCCTCCCCCCAACCCCCTCCCTCCAGGGGAGGGGGAGCGTGGCACAACCGTCATCGCCACCCTCACCGAAGCCTTCACCACCGCCCACCGCGCCCGCTTCGGCTTCATCACCCCCGGCCGCCCCCTCATCGTGGAGGCCGTGGCCGTCGAAGCCGTCGCCCCCGGTGAAGCCGTCCAGGAAGCCACCCTCCCCAACCGCTCCGCTGGCGCCCCGACAATCGTCGACACAGTCAACCTGTTCACCACCAGCACCCCCCTCCGCGCGCCCGTCTACGACCGCACCGACCTCCTCGCCGGCGACCACATCCGCGGCCCCGCCTTGATCCGGGAAGCCAACGCCACCACCGTCGTCGAACCAGGCTGGGAAGCCGAGGTCACCAGCCTCGACCACATGCTCCTCCGCCGCGTCGAAGCCCTCCCGACCCGCGTCGCCCCCGGCAGCAGCCGCCCCGATCCCGTGCTCCTCGAACTGTTCAACAACCTGTTCATGAACGTCGCCGAACAGACCGGCGCGGTCCTGCAGAACACCTCCATGAGCGTGAACATCAAGGAGCGGCTGGATTTCTCCTGCGCCATCTTCGACGGCGAAGGCGGCCTGGTGGCCAACGCACCACACGTGCCCGTCCACCTCGGCGCCATGGGCGAAAGCGTCCGCACCGTCCTGAACAACCGCCGCCACACCTTGAAACCGGGCGACGTCATCGCGCTGAACAACCCGTTCAACGGCGGCACCCATCTGCCCGATGTCACCGTCATCACCCCCGTCTTCAACCACGACGGCACCGCGATCCACTTCTTCCTCGGCAGCCGCGGCCATCACGCCGACATCGGCGGGATCACCCCAGGCTCCACACCACCCCTGTCCCGCACGCTGGAGGAAGAAGGCGTCGTCATCGACGATTTCCTGCTGGTCGATGGCGGCCACTTCCGCGAACCCGAGTTCCGTGCCCTGCTCGCCAGCGCCCGCTATCCGGCCCGCAGCCCCGACGTGAACGTGGCCGACATCAAGGCCCAGGTCGCCGCCAACGAGAAGGGCGTTCAGGAACTGACCCGCGTCATCGCCCAGTACGGCTGGGAAACCGTCAGCGCGTATATGCGCCACGTCATGGACAACGCCGAGGAATCGGTCCGCCGCGTCATCGATCGCCTCGGCGCCGGGTCCTTCGACTACACGATGGATAACGGACGGCCGCTGCGGGTCGCCGTCAGCGTCGACCGAGCCTCCCGCACCGCCACGATCGACTTCACCGGCACCGGTTCGCAGGACAGCGGCAACTTCAACTCCCCGCCCGCCGTCACGCGTGCCGTCGTGCTGTATGTGTTCCGCTGCCTCGTCGGCGACGACATCCCGCTGAACGACGGCTGCCTCAAGCCGCTGAAGCTGATCGTGCCCGATGGCAGCTTCCTGTCCCCGCACCCCGGCGCCGCCGTCGTCGCCGGCAACACCGAGGTCTCCCAGG
>CANJSR010000514.1 GCA_947476855.1 Acetobacteraceae bacterium | reverse complement strand
GTCACCTCCGGCATCAGGGCAAAGGTCGGCAGGTTGGAGATGCCGCGCAGCTCCTCCCCGCTTTGCAGGGTGGTGTCGGCCAGATGCAGCAGATAGGCGTGCAGCATCCCCAAAAACACCGCCAGCGCCACCGAAGCTGCCATCCACGGCAAAGGCGCCGGCCAGCTTGGCCGGTCAGGCGGCAGCGCCTGGGAGATCTCATGTGCCTCCGATGTCTCCACCGCGGCCTGCTGGGCGGTCTGCTGCTGGCTGTCCAGCACGGCCCGCAACTGCGCCCGCGATGCCTCGACATCGCGAAGCATCGCGTTGAGCGGCACCTGCATCTGCGCCGTCCGAGCCGCTTCCCGCTGCGCCTCCGCCAGGTTGCGTTCCAGGGAGCCGACACGTTCCAAAGCCGAACGGCGTTCCGATTCGATGGCGGCGACGACGCGGGCGATTTCCCCGGCGATGCCGCGTTCCGCCTCGGCCAGTTGGCGGCGCAGCCCCTCCGCTTCGGGGTGGTTGGCGCCCAGCCGCCCGGTCTGCGCCTGGACCTGCGATGCCAACTGATCCAGTCGCACGCGCAGTTGCACGACGGATGGCGCGATCGCGGCCTGGGCCGAGGCCCCTGCCCGTCCCCGGGCCGCGTCCAGCCGCCCCTCGGCCGCCGCGAGGTCGCCCCGCGCGCGCACCAGGTCCTCCGACAGGCGGGTGATCTGTTCGGCGTCCATGCCGGCATGCATGCCCTGGGACAGGTTCTTCGTGGCGCGGTAGTTGGCGATCTGGTCTTCCAGCCGGGTCACGTCGGCGCGCAGTTCCGCCGCCCGCCGGTCCAGCAGGTCGTTCATCTTGCGGACGGCGCGGAACTTCCGACTGTACTGGTCCTTCACATAGGCATCCATCGCGTTGTTCACCGCCGCCGCCGCGACGACGGGATCACGCGCGGTGAACCGCACCTCCAGCACATGGGAAAACCGCAGCGGGCGGGCCTGCAACGCACCCTGCACCGCGGCCAGTGTCGCGTTCCGGGCGGCGTTCAGGGCGGGGCCGGCGGACAGGTCCGCGCCCTCGATCGGTTCCGCCAGGCCGAACCAGACGCCGATCCGTTGCAGGGTGGAGGCCGGGCGCAGGGCGGGATTGAACTCGGGGTTGGCGTACAGATTGCCGCGATCGGCGACCTTCTGGACGATGTGCAGGCTTTGCAGGATCTCCGACTGGCTGGCCATCACCGCTTCCGTCACCGGATCGGTGCGCAGGGCGCTTTGCAGTTCCCGCACCTTGTATTCGCTGGGCTGGTAGATCAGCGCGCCCACCGCGGTGTAGCGCGGAGTCATCCGGTTCAGCGCGACCCAGGACAGCGCTGGCACGACCACCAGCCAGGCCAGCAGCAGCCAGCGGCGCCGGCGCAGCACAAGAAGGATCGCGCGCGCGCCCGCCAGCGCGTCATCGGCGATGGAGACCGGCGGGTTGGCGGAGCGGCCGCGCCCGGTGGTGGGCGAGGCGCCGGCCGCTTCGGCGGAACTGTCGAGCATGGTGGTCCTGGCCTTCTGGGTCCCCGGGGGAGAGGGGCTACGGACACCAGTGTGCCAGGGAGAGATTAATGCTTGGCTAACGCCGGAAGAATTCCCGCGCGTTAACCGTTTCTGAAGGGTCTTCCTGTATGCGGGTCCTGTCCGCCCTTCGTTCCCGACAGCCGAGGAACCCGACCCGTGCGCCTGCTCCACCTGATCCTGCCGCTACTCGCCGTCCTGTCCGCCTGCGCGCCCGGCCGCGACCTGTCCCCCTTGCCGCCGGCCGACTCGGCCGACTACCGGCTGGGGCCAGGCGACGCGGTCCGCATCATCACCTTCGGCGAGGAATCCCTGACCGGAGAGTTCCGCGTCAGCGACAGTGGCACGATCGCCCTGCCTTTGGTCGGCCCGATCCGGGCGGCCGGAGGCACGCCGGCCGAACTCGAAACCCGGGTCGCGGCGGCCATGAAGCGGGCCAACCTGCTGCGCAACCCCTCGGTCGCGGTGGAGGTGATCCTGTATCGCCCGATCTATGTGCTGGGAGAGGTCAACAAGCCCGGCCAATACCCCTATCAGCCGGGGATGACCGTGGTGACCGCCGCGGCGGTGGCCGGCGGCTTCACCTATCGGGCGGTCGACGCCTATGCGTCGGTCGTGCGGTCCGCGGGCGGCGAAGCCGTGGAGGGAAAAGCCTCCCGCCACGCCTCGGTCCAGCCGGGGGATGTGATCACGGTGTTCGAGCGGCGGTTCTGACCGGTTGGTTCAGGCCCGCCGGCGCAGCAGTCCGAGACCGGCCAGACCGATGCCGAACAGCGCGAGGCTGGCGGGTTCCGGCGTGGCGACACGGACATAAAGCTGTTCGTAGAACTGGTCCGCCGGACCGGTCGCCCAGGCGCCCGCCTCCCCATCGCCCCAGTCGCAATAGTTGGATGTCGTGCTGAAATAGGCCGCGGCGCAGGCGGCGGCGCCGGGGGCCGGGCCGCTCAGGAACGTGGCCCCGCTGATCGGATCGGTCCCGTTCTGCGGCACGTTGGCGCCGGAATAGACGAACAGCAGCGCGAAATCGTCCGGGATCAGGTCCAGTTCCAGAAGCGTCGGCAACCGCCAGCCCTGGGTGCCCTGATAGGCGAGGGTGCCGCCGCCGGCGGTCGGGTTCTCCTCGATGCCGCACAGACCCTGATAGGGGCAGGAGCCGCCCCAGGCCCATTCCAGCCCCTCATATACGATGGTCGCGTTCCCGGGCACCGGCGTATTGAGCGGCACGGCCGCGGCATTGCCGCTGAGCGCGGCACAAGCGAACAGGCCAAGCATGGCCGATACGACCGTTCTGGTCATGATAATCCCCCAACTGAGGGCCGGCCCCGGCATCTCCGCCCGGTCCCCCGATGTGTTCCCCGGATGTGTTTGTCACACCAATTGTTTCAAACATTCTACGATTTCGGATCACACGACAAGAGCACGGCGGCCCTGCGTGCGAACATCATCGCCGCCCTTGCCACTTGTCCCAGGCCCGCACATAACCGCCGGATGCTCCGTCGTGCGACACGCTCCCGCGCCTACGCTCCCGACCCGGCCGCGCCGGGGCGGCCGTGCGACATGGCGGGCTGCGAATGCGCCGGCGAGTACCGGGCACCCAAGTCCCGCCGGACCCTGAACGAATATTGGTGGTTCTGCCTGGAGCATGTGCGCGCCTACAACAGCACCTGGGACTTCTATAAGGGCATGTCCCCGGCCGAGGTCGAGGCGCAGATGCGCCACGACACGTCCTGGCAGCGCCC
>CANJSR010000513.1 GCA_947476855.1 Acetobacteraceae bacterium | reverse complement strand
TCAGCACCTTGTCGCCGGCGCCGAGCGCGATGGCCCCGCCCGAGCCGCCTTCCCCGATGACGGTGGCGATCAGGGGGACGGGGGCTTCGAGGCAGGCCTCGATTGACCGCGCGATGGCTTCCGCCTGGCCGCGTGCCTCGGCGTCGATGCCGGGGAAGGCGCCGGCGGTGTCGATGAAGGTCAGGATGGGCAGGCCGAAGCGGCCGGCGAATTCGATCAGGCGGCGGGCCTTGCGGTAGCCTTCGGGGCGGGCCATGCCGAAATTGTGTTTGACCCGGCTCTCGGTGTCGGCGCCCTTTTCGGTGCCGAGGACGACGACCGAGCGGCCGTGGTAGCGCCCCATGCCGCCCAGCACGGCGGCGTCGTCGGCGAAGGCGCGGTCGCCGGCCATGGGGGTGAACTCGGTGATCAGGGCGCGGATGTAGTCGCTGGCCTTGGGCCGGTCTGGATGGCGGGCGACCTGGGTTTTCTGCCAGGGCGTGAGCTTGGCGTAGGTCGTGCGGAGCTGGCGGTCGGCGACGACGGTCAGGCGCGCGACCTCATCGGCGATATTGATCCCGTTGGGCTCCGACATCCGCCGGAGCTCCTCGATCTTGCCTTCCAGTTCGGCGATTGGCTTTTCGAAGTCGAGGAAGTGGCGCATGGGGCCGGGCCTTTAGCATGATTCACGGGGAGGGGAAGACCCGCGACGCGCGGGGCGGGAATATGATATGGGGTGGCGCATGAGCGAAGCTGTTCGGGCCATGACCGCGGAGGCGTTTCTGGACTGGTGTTTGGGCCAGGAGGGACGGTGGGAACTGGTAGATGGCGTGCCTGTCGCGATGGCGGGGGCGAAGCAGGTTCACGACCGTGTGGTCGTGAATGCGCTCATGGCTCTGGGCAGTAAGCTTCGCGGCGGGCCTTGCCGCCCCACCACCGGGGATGTGGCGATCAGCATTCCCAATGGCAACGTAAGGCGGCCGGACCTTGGGGTGGATTGCGGGCGTTTTGAGCCCGAGTCCCTGACCGCGACCGATCCGCGTCTGGTGCTCGAGGTGATAGAGCCGACCGACCACCTGTTCGACGTGTTGGGCCTCCTCCACGAATACCAGGCTCGGCCATCGCTGCGTCACGTCGTCTTGGTTGCATCGGACGAAGCGCATGCCTTCCATTGGTGTCGGGAGGCGGACGGAAGCTGGATCATCCGTTCGGGCGAGGGATTGGACGCGGTGGTCGAACTGCCGGACCTCGGCGCGACCCTGGCGCTGCGGGATTTGTATGAGGGGCTGACCTTCAGGCCTCGTCTGCGTCCGGTGCCTGAGCCGCCCGCATAGCCCCAGCCCGGATCGCCAACGGGTGATGCGCCTCCACCAGCCGCTGCAACCGTTCGGCCAGCACATGCGTGTAGATCTGCGTCGTCGCGATGTCCGCGTGGCCCAGCAGCATCTGGAGGCTCCGCAGGTCCGCCCCGTTCGCCAGCAGATGGGACGCGAAGGAATGTCGCAGCACATGCGGTGACACCCGCGCCGGATCGAGTCCCGCCGCCAGCGCCACCTGCTTCAGCAGCAGGAAGAATGCCTGCCGGGTCAGAGCCTTTTTCGGATCACGGCCGGGGAAGAGCCAGCGGCCCTCGGATTCGGCCATCAGCGCGCGGGATGCGACCTTGGCGGCCTCCGACAGAGGCACCAGCCGCTCCCGCCCGCCCTTGCCCTTGATCAGCAGCAGGTCCGCATCGGCGGTCAGGGCGGAGCGGGGCAGGGACAGCAACTCCGAAACCCGCATGCCGGTGGCGTAGAGGGTTTCCAGCGCCGCGCGGGCCACCGGCCCGGTCCGGCCCACCCGGTCGCGGGCGGCGTTGAGCAGCGAATCGACCTCGGCCTCACTCAAGTATTTCGGCAGGGTCTGGGGCAGGCGCGGCGTGTCGAGCAGCCCGGTGGGATCGTCGGTCCGGATCGCCTCCCGCAGCAGAAACAGATGGAACTGGCGCAGGGCCGACAACCGGCGAGCGGCGGTGCGCGCCGCCAGGCCCTGGGCGGGCAGGGACGCCATATAGGCCTGCAACGTCGCAGCGTCCGCCCCGGCCACCTTCTGCCCGCGGGAGGCGGCGAAGGCGGCGAAATCCTCCAGGTCCCGGGCATAGGCCACCAGCGTGTTGCGCGCCGCGCCCCGTTCGGCGGCCAGCATCTCCAGGAACGCCTCGACATGGCGGTCCACTCAGCGGCCCTGGAAACGCTCATTCGGCAGGGTCTTTTCGATCGCCTTCGGGGTCGGCTGCGGCGGGAACGCCCCCAGCAGCCCCGCGCCCACCGCCAGGACGAGCACGCCCACGGCCACGACGATCAGGAAAATGCGGCTCATCCAGGCTCCTGTGATGCGGCGGGCCGGTCATGGCCTGTCCGGCTGGGGCTGTGCTAGCTTCCGCCACCATGACACGCAACACCGCCTTGCGGGAGAGTTCTCCGCTGTCCGACACCACGCCCCCTCGCAGCATCGTCCTTGTTGGCCTGATGGGCGCCGGGAAGACCTCGATCGGCCGCCGCCTTGCCGCGCGCCTGGGCATGCCCTTCCGCGACGCCGATGATGAGATCGAGCGCGCGGCCGGCTGCACCATTCCCGAAATCTTCGCCCGATTCGGTGAGCCCGCCTTCCGCGACGGCGAGCGACGGGTCATCCGCCGGCTGCTGCAAGGCCCGCCCACCGTCATCGCCTATGGCGGCGGCGCCTTCATGGATGCCGAGACCCGCGCCCTGACCCGCCAGCACGCGGTGTCGGTCTGGCTGCGCTGCTGCCTGCAGACCCTGGTCCGCCGCGTCGCCTCCCGCGACAATCGCCCTCTGCTGGCGAATGGGGACCATGAAGCCACCCTGTCCCGCCTGATGGGCATCCGTTACCCGATCTATGCCGAGGCCGATGTGATTGTTGATTGCGGCGATGATTCGCCAGAAACCACCACCTCCGAGGTCGTGAACGCCGTGGCCGCCCATGTGCCGCCGCGGCGGCTGACCGTGTCCCTGTCGACCGCCAGCTATGACGTGGTGATCGGGGACGGGCTGATCGCCCGTGCGGGCGCCCTGCTCGCCCCGGTGCTGCCGCAGAAGCGCTGCGTGGTCGTGACCGACCGGGCGGTGGCGGCGCTGCATCTCGACCGCCTGATGGCGGGGTTGGCGGAGACGGGGTTCTCCGCCACATCCATCATCATCCCGGGCGGGGAGGCGTCGAAGACCGTCGACACCTGGTCGAGCGTGGTGGACCAGTTGCTGGAACAGCGGGTGGAGCGGCGGACGGCCGTGCTCGCGCTGG
>CANJSR010000512.1 GCA_947476855.1 Acetobacteraceae bacterium | reverse complement strand
TGCGTGCTCATGGCCACGCCGTGCAGGTGGCAATAGGCGGCGACGCGCAGCCACTCGGTGACGCCGCCGGAGCGGCAGGCGTCGAACTGCATGACGCGGATGCCGCCTAGGTCGACCAGGTCACGGCAGGCCCAGGCGTGGATTTCGGATTCACCGCTGGCCAGAGGCACATGGGTGCGGGCGGCCAGTTTTCCCAGCGCGCGGTAGGAGTCGTACCAGTGGATCGGCTCCTCGAACCAGGCGGGGTTGAACGGTTCGAAGGCGCGGATGGCGGCCTCGGCCTCGGCCAGGGAATAGGCGTTGTTGCCGTCCAGCATCATGGCGCCGTGCGGGCCCAGCGTGTCGCGCACTTCCTCAATGCGCAGAAGGTCGGCGGCGAGGGTTGATGCGCCGACCTTGATCTTTACCGCGTCGTAGCCCTGGTCGAGGTAGGATCGCATCTCGTCCCGCAGTCCCCCATCGGGGCGGTCGGAACGATAGTAGCCGCCGGTGACATAGGCCGGCAGCACGGTGCGGCCGGCACCGAGGAGCCGCCAGACGGGTTGGGCGAGGGCCTTGCCCTTGATGTCCCACAGCGCGATGTCGATCCCGGCCAGCGCGGTCATCAACTGCGCGCGGTTGTCGGGGCCGAAGATCGCGGCGCGGGGTTTGGCGCCGGGATCGGCCTTGGCGGTCGTGAGGTTGAAGATCTTTGCCCAGACTTCTTCGTGCGCGAGGGCGTCCATGCCGGCGATCAGGTCCTGCAGCGCGTGAACCATGGCGACGACGGTCTTCATGCCGCGGCCATGCAGGGTGGCGAGGCCGGTGACGCCCTGGTCGGTCTCGACTTCCACCACCACGACTGTGGCTGTGTCGAAGGAGGATGTGCCGACAAAGAAGGTGGCCGACAGGGGGACGGAGACGGGGTGGGCGCGGAGGGTGGTGATTTTCATTCTGGGCTTCCACCGGTCAGGTGCGGCGACGAACAAGGTCCTTTGGGGGCCGGGTCGATATAACGGCCTATGGCCACTCTTCGTCCCGCATCTGTCTGACCAACGCGACGGCGTCGAGTTGCGGCCCCTTTGGCGTGATCCGAACGGCCTCGAACCATGCGGCGTCGAACCGTGCCGCCGCGGGTGGCGTTGTAACGACTGGCTGCCTCGGTCGCGTGATCAAGGCATCGTCACCGGTCAGTTCCCGGTCGATCGGATGGGCCTTGGCATTCGGGACATTCTGTTCGCTCATGGCGACCATCATGCCCGAACGCCAGGCCCATCGTCCAACCGATCAATGCCCCCCGGAACCCCCGATCGGAATGATCAGAGCATCCACCGCCGTGATCCGATCCCCCGCGCAGATCAGCGGGTTCACGTCCAGTTCCGCCACGCTGTCGCGGTGATCCGCCGCGAAGCGCGACACGTCGCTGATCACCTGCGCCAGCTTGTCCATGTCCACCGCCGCCATGCCGCGGAAGCCTTGCAGCAGCTTCACGCCCTTCAGGCTGTTGAGCATGTCCATCGCCTCGGTCGCCGTCACCGGGGCAGGGGCCAGGGCAGAGTCCTTCAGCACCTCCACCAGCACGCCGCCGAGACCAACCACGATCATCGGCCCGAACAGCGGATCGTTGGTGGCGCCGATCACGATCTCCACGCCCTGCGGCACCATCGGCTGCACCAGCACACCGTTGATATGCGGCGGCGGAGACACCTTGTGCGCGTTCGCCATCACCGCCTCATACCCCGCGCGCACCTCCTCGGGCGTCTTGAGGTTCAGGCGGATCACCCCGGCCTCGGTCTTGTGCGGCAGGTCGGGAGACTCAACCTTCAGCACCGCCGGCAACCCGTGCCGGACCGCCGCCGCCACGGCCTCATCCGCCGACTGCGCCAGCGTCTCGCCCACCACGGGGACATTGTACAGCGTCAGAACGTCCTTCGCCTCACGCTCGGTCAGCGTCCGCCCGCCCGACGCCTTGATCAGCGCGCGCGCCTTCGCCACCACATCGGCCGGTGTCGGGGCAACCGTCTGCGCCCCGCGCGCCCGCTTGTCCTCACGCCAATGCCACGCCGCCAGCGCGCTGAAACACGCCGGCATCGAGCGGAACAGCGCCACCCGGTCGGCCTGGTTCGCATCGACCACGCCAGGCCCGTCCTGCCATTCCGTCTGCCAGACGACGGCCGACATCTTCCCGTGCTGCTTCGCCAGTTCGTTATAGACCAGCGGCCGCTTGGCGGAGGCCTCCGACCCATAGGTCATGGGAGAAACGAGAATCCCATACTGCGGATCGCCCAGCAGCGCGCCCGCGCAGGCACCCAGGGACTCAGGATTGCTCAGCACCGCCGCGGTCACGTCGCAGGGGTTCCGGGACGATCCAAACTCCGGAATGTGCTGCTCAAGGATTTCCCGCACGCCATCGGCCGGCTGCGGCATCGGCACGCCGACTTCCTCCGCCCGGTCGGCGCACATGATCGCCGCGCCACCGGAGGCCGCGACCACCGCCACGCCGCGCGCCTTGGGGGCGGGAGCCTTGGCGAAGAACGCCGCCGTTTCCATCAGCGCCTCGTAGTCATCGACGACCACGGCGCCGGCGCGCTTGAACATCGCCTTGTAGGACGCGTGTGAGCCCGCCAGCGACCCGGTATGTGACATCGCCGCCTGCGCGCCCTGCTCACCGGACGCCATCTTGAAGATCACGACCGGCTTGTCGGCCTTCCACGCGTTCTCGGCCGCCAGCAGCAGGCGTTCCGGGGTCGAGCTGCCCTCGAACACGCAGGCGATCGCACTGCAGGACGGGTCGTCGACCAGGTAGTTCATGTAGTCGGCCATATCGACGTCGCAGGAGTTACCCGACGTCATCACATGACTGACCGACAGCCCGCGCACCACGCCCTGCGCCAGCGCCATGCCCAGCGCGCCGGACTGGCTGATCACGCCGATCGCCTGCGCGGTGGGCTGCGGGATCGGGGTGATGTCCATGAAGGTGATGCGGCTATCAAGCCGAGCATTCACCACGCCGATGCAGTTCGGCCCGACGATCCGCACGCCCGATTCCCGCGCGATCGCGGCCAGGCGCTGCTGCTGCGCGATCCGGTCTTCCTTTCCGGTCTCGGAATAGCCGGACGCGAAGATGATGATCCCGCCCACGCCCGCCTTGACGCAGTCGAGGACGATTTCCTCCACCGCCTCCCGCGCCGCGGTCACCACGGCGCAGTCCACGACCTCTGGCAAGTCGCGCACATTGGGATAGCATTTCAGGTCGCCGATCTTTTCGTAGCGCGCGTTCACCGGATAAAATCGCCCGCT
>CANJSR010000511.1 GCA_947476855.1 Acetobacteraceae bacterium | reverse complement strand
TGGCGCGGGCCTGGCGGAAGCGGGACAAGATCCTGAAGTTCGAGGGCGGCTACCACGGCATGGGCGAATACAGCCTGCAAAGCCTCGCACCCAAGCGGCCGGGCAACTTTCCGCAGGCTTCCGCCGATTCGCCCGGCATCCCGAGTTCGGTTTCGGCCGACATGCTGATCGCGCCGTTCAACGACGTGGAGGCGACGGCGGCATTGATCCGGCAGCACGCCGATGAGATCGCCGGGGTGATCGTGGAGCCGTTCCAGCGCCTGATACCGCCGAAGCCGGGCTTTCTGCAGGCCTTGCGGGAGATGACCTCGGAGGCCGGCATCCCGTTGATCTTCGACGAAATCGTGACCGGGTTCCGCTTCTCCTACGGCGGGGCGCAGGAGCTTTACGGGGTCACGCCCGACCTTTGCACGCTGGGGAAGATCGTTGCCGGAGGCTATCCGCTGGCGGCCATCGCGGGGCGGGCGGACATCATGCGCTATTTCGACCGCGGGGAAGTTGGGGACGACGTCCTGCCGCAGGTGGGGACGCTGTCGGGCAACCCGATCGCCTCGGCCGCCGGGCTGGCGACGCTGGAGGTCCTGCGGGAGCCAGGCGTCTATGACCGCGCCTTCGCCACCGGGCGGCTGCTGATCGAGGCGTTCACGGGCATGATCCAGAAGGCCGGACTGCCGGCCCGGATCGTGGGGATGCCGGTGCTGTTCGACCTGATGTTCCTGGAGGGGGAGGTCTCCAACTACCGCGACACGCTGCGCCAGGACATGGACGCGCTGCGGCGGTTCAACGCGACGTTGCGGCAGAACGGGGTGCTGAAGGGGGACTCGAAGTTCTATGTCTCGATCGCGCATGACGAGGCGGATATCGCGTTGACGCTCAAGGCGTTCCAGGCGGCGGTGGATGCGGAGGTGGCGTTCCGGCGGGGGTAGGGGCGCCGGGATGACCCAGATCAATGCGGGTGACATCCCCTCCGTCCAGATCGGGCCGTAGGTAGGGACAAATCGGCGGCGGTACGCAGGCATGCTTCGCCTGCATGTACCGGCGCGACGGGAGCGTACGCATGACACTCAAGAAGACAACGAAACTCGCACTGGCACTCGCGCTGTCGGTCGGTGTCAGTGGCCTTGCGCTCGCGGCCGGCGGCGGGGCGGTCTTGAGTGACCCTGGCGCGATGGAGGGCAAGCATTTCCATCCGAAGGGGAAATTGCCGTCCAAGTTCACGATCGAGTTGCAGAACGGCCTGCGGAAGTCGCTGCCCTTCGAGGACAAGCGCGATTTCGAGGAAGCAAAGCGGGGGTTCCTGGCCGCGCCGCCGTACAAGCAGATCATGGCGGAAGCCGGCAATGTTGCCTGGGACATGGGCAGCTACGACTATCTGCTCCAGGGCAAGGATTTCGACAGCGTCCACCCGTCGCTGCAACGCCAGGCGATCCTGAACATGGCCTATGGCCTGTATGAGGTCCTGCCCGGGAAGATCTACCAGGTGCGCGGCTTCGACCTCGCCAATCTGACCATCATCCGGGGTGAAACAGGCTGGATCCTGTTCGATGTCCTGACCGCCAAGGAAACCGCCAAAGCGGCCCTCGCCCTCGTCAACGAGAAGCTCGGCGCTCGTCCCGTGGTCGCCGTCGTCTACTCTCATTCCCATACCGATCACTACGGCGGCGTGCGGGGTGTGGTGGAGGAGGCCGATGTCGTCAGCGGCAAGGTGCCCGTCATTGCCCCGGTCGGCTTCATGGAGCACGCGATCTCGGAGAACGTCTACGCCGGTAACGCGATGAACCGGCGCGCGTTCTTCCAGTACGGGATGCTGCTGCCCCGCAGCCCGTTCGGGCATGTCGACCAGTCGATCGGCAAGAACACCGCGGTGGGCAACACGGGGTTGATCCAGCCAACCCGCTATATCACCAAGGACTTCGAGGAACTGACGGTCGACGGCATACGGATGGTGTTCCAGAACACCCCGGGTACCGAGGCGCCGTCGGAAATGAACACCTATTTCCCCGACATGAAGGCATTCTGGGCGGCGGAGAACATCACCGGCACCATCCACAACATCTACACATTGCGGGGCGCGCTCGTGCGCGATGCGCTGGCGTGGTCGAAGCACATCAACGCGGCACTGTATCAGTTCGGGCAGGAGGCGGAGGTGATGTTCGCTTCTCATAGCTGGCCGCGCTGGGGCAATGACCGCGTGCAGGAGGTCATGCGGACGCAGCGGGATGTCTATGCCAACCTGAACAACAGCGTGCTGCATCTGGCGAACCAGGGTGTCACGATCAACCAGGTCCACAACCAGTACCGGCTGCCCGACAGCCTCAAGAGTCAATGGGCCGCGCACAGCTATCATGGCTCCGAGGAGCACAACAGCCGAGCGGTGATCAATCGGTATTTGGGGTATTGGGACGGGAATCCGGCGACACTCGTTCCGTTGTCGCCGGCGGATTCCGCGCCGCTTTATGTCGAGATGATGGGTGGTTCGGCGAAGATCATTGCCAAGGGCAAGGAATTGGCGGGTCGGGGCAAGTACCGTGAAGCCATGGAGATTTTGAACAAGCTGGTCCAGGCCGAACCGAGGAACCAGCCGGCCAAGGATCTGCTGGCCGATGTGTTCGAACAGATCGGTTACCAGAAGGAAAGCCCGAGCGTTCGCAACAGCTTCCTGGCCGCCGCGTATGAGCTGCGGTCTGGGATTCCGGGCGGCGTGCCACCCAGGACGGCCGGCCCGGATACGATTCGCGGGATGTCGACGGGTCTTTGGCTCGACTTCCTCGGCATCCGCCTTGACCCCCGGAAGGCGGTCGGGCTGAAGTTCGTGATCAATCTGCTCACGCCGGACAATGGTGAGAAGTTCGTCGTGGAAATGAGCAACTCGACGCTCACGAACATCAAGGGCCAACAGGCGAAGGCCGCGGACCTTACGGTGACGGTCAATCGCGCGGACCTCGAACTGGTCATGGGCGGAACCACCACGTTCGATGCCCTGCTGTCAGCCGGCAAGGCGACGTTTCAGGGGGACCGCAAGCCCTTCGACCAGTTGCGGGCCTCGATGGTACAGTTCTCTCCGGATTTCGAGATGATGCCGGGCACCAAGGCGGTGAAGCCCGGCCCGGGTTCGGCGAAAGACCCGTTCGCGGTGGAGGAACTGGCGAACGGCATTCCGTAAGCCCGCGCCGACGGTCCGACTGCCCAGCCATGTAATACCAACCGCCCTAACCACCGACCGTTGCCCAGTTCCTGGCCCCGATGGACCGAATACGCCCTGGCTCCCCCATGAACCAGTT
>CANJSR010000510.1 GCA_947476855.1 Acetobacteraceae bacterium | reverse complement strand
TGGTATTTCCGATCCTCGGGGGAGGCATCGTCGGCCAGCGGCCGGTCGCGGCGGACGGACAGCAGGTTGATGTGGATGCCCAGCAGGTTCGCCTTGTGCGCATAGCCGAGGCGGGAGGAGATGATCGCCCCGTAGTCCCCGCCCTGCGCGCCATAGCGGTCATAGCCGAGCACCTTGACCATCAGGTCGTTCAGGCAGTCGGCCATCTGCTCGACGCTGAACCGCTTCTGGTTCGGGGCGAAGGACAGGCCGTAGCCGGGCAGCGACGGGGCGATGACCGTGAAGGCGTCTTCCGGCTTGCCGCCGAAGCGGGCGGGGTCGGTCAAACGGGGGATGATGTCGATGAACTCGAAGACTGAGCCAGGCCAGCCATGCATCAGCAGCAGGGGCATCGGGTTCGGGCCTTTGCCCTCTACTCGAATGTAGTGCAGGTCGATGTCGTGCAGGGGCACCTTGAACTGCGGGTAGGCGTTCAGGGCGGCTTCCTGCGCCCGCCAGTTGAAGTGGTCGTGCCAGTACCGCACGAGCTCCCGGATATAGGCGCGGTCGGCGCCATAGGCCCAGGGCGCGTCCGGCGCCTGGTCCGGCAGCCGGGTCAGCGCAAGGCGGGTACGCAGGTCCGCGATTTCGGCGTCGGGGACATGCAGGGTGAAGGGGCTGGGGATCGGTGTCATGCGCCGATGCTAGGCGGACGCGGCGCGCGACGGAAGCGGGCTATCGCGGGGTGCGAGGCCCCCGGCGTTCGGACCGGCTGGCCTTGCCGCCATAGGACAGCGACACCGCCAGGCCCGAGCAGACCAGCCCGAGGAACGCCGGCAGCAGCCAGGACGGGCGGATCATGAAGGGCTCGACCAGCGTCATCCAGGTCCAGTCCCCCAGCAGCCGCGTCACCCAGGCCCGCATCCCGTCCACCCATCCAGGACCCGCCTTCGCCAGCATCGCGGCGAGCGACAGGCTCCGAACCCCGAACGTCGCCAACGCGACGGCGGTGATCAACAGGAGGGCGGACAGGACCGCGAGGATGCGTGAGGCAATCACATGAACAGTTTCTCGGACTTCCGGTCCGTATACAAGGAGGCGACGAACGATCCGTAGCCATTGTAGATCTGCGTCGGCACCATCTCGTCATCGCCCAGCAGCCGTTCGCGCGCCTGGCTCCAGCGCGGATGCGAGACCTCGGGGTTCACATTCGCCCAGAACCCGTATTCCCGGGCCTGCAACCCTTCCCAGAAGGTCTTCGGCCGCTTGTCGGTGAAGGTCATCTTCACGATCGACTTGCTCTGCTTGAATCCGTACTTCCAGGGCGTGATCAGCCGGATCGGAGCGCCGTTCTGCGGCGGGATCACCTTGCCGTACATCCCGACCGTCAACAGCGCGAGTTCGTTCATCGCCTCATCGATCGCCAGCCCCTCGGTATAGGGCCAGGGATAGAACGGCTGCTTGAGCCCGGGCATGGTCTTCTCGGCCGCCGTTTCGAACACGACGTATTTCGCCGACCCGAGCGGCTCCACCAGCTTGACCAGGTCACCCAGCGGGAAGCCGATCCAGGGCACGGTCATCGCCCAGGCCTCCACGCAGCGGAAGCGGTAGACGCGTTCCTCCAGCGTGACCTGCTTGAGGATGGCGGCGAGGTCGAGCGTCTTCGGCTCCTTGACCATGCCCTCGATCTTGATCGTCCAGGGATCGGTCTTCAGCGCCTGGGCGGCGCGCCAGATGCCCTTGCTTTCGCCGAATTCGTAGAAATTGTTGTAGGTGGTCGAGAATTTCTCCTCGGTCACGTCCCGCCCGGCCTCATATTTCGGGTTACGGGGGGCGGGCAGCGGCTTGTCGGACATCTGCGCCATCGCGGGCGCGGGGATCGTGGCCGCCCCGGCCATCGCGAGTGCGCCAGCCACAAGCCCGCGCCGGTTCATGACCAGGCTTTCCGGGGTCGCCAACCGCTCGGGGATTTCCCAACCGCGCCGTCTGATGATGTGCATGTCCTGTGTACTCCGCCTTGCCTGTCTCTACGCCGGATCGGGCTGCTTGGATGCACCGGTCCCGCATTGTGTGACGCGCGAGGATGAGAGACATTACACCTCCCGGCCGCCCGGGGACGAATTTTTCCCGCGGCTGGCCCATGACCCATCCGGAGGCTTCCCGTATGCATCTCGCCCGCTTCCCGCGTGTGCGGCTGTTCCCCACACCGACCCCGCTGGAAAAGCTGGAAAACCTCAGCCGGCATCTGGGCGGGCCCGAGATCTGGATCAAGCGCGACGACTGCACCGTGGTCGCCACGGGCGGCAACAAGGTCCGCAAGCTGGAATGGCTGATCGGCGAGGCGCAGGCCCAGGGCGCGACCCATATCGTCACCCAGGGCGCCGTGCAGTCCAACCATGTCCGCCAGACCGCCGCCGTGGTGCGTCGCTTTGGCATGCATTGCACAGCCCTGCTCGAACACCGGATCGAGACCAATGACCGCGACTACCTGAACAGCGGCAACGTGCTGCTCGACAAGCTGTTCGACTGCGCCATCGAATATCGTCCGTCCGGCCTGGACATGAACGCCGAGGCCGAGAAGAAAGGCGCGGAGATGCGCGCCCAGGGCCTCTCCACCTACGTCATCCCCGGCGGCGGCTCCAACAAAGTCGGCGCGCTCGGCTATGTCTCCTGCGCGCAGGAGCTGGTGCAGCAGGCGGATGAGATGGGGCTGGTGATCGATCGCCTGGTCACCGCGACCGGCAGCGCCGGCACCCATGCGGGGCTGGTGGTGGGCTTGCAGGGGATGAACTCGGGGATCCCCGTGCTGGGCATCGGCGTGCGGCAGCCGAAGGACCGGCAGGAGGCGAATGTGTTCCGCCTCGCCGAGGAGACGGCTGAATACTGCGGCGTGAAGGGCGGCATCCCGCGGGAGTCGGTCGAGGCCAATTGCGACTATATCGGCGGCGGCTACGGCATCCCGACCGACGGCATGGCCGAGGCCGTGCAGATGATGGCGCGCCAGGAGGGGATCCTGCTGGACCCGGTCTACTCCGGCAAGGCGATGGCGGGGATGATTGACCTGATCCGCAAGGGCGTGATCGGGAAGCAGGAGACCGTGGTGTTCCTGCACACCGGCGGGGCCGTGGGGCTGTTTGGGTATACGGGATATCTGGAAGGGGCGATGGGTGGGTAGGGCAGGCTGGTTAGGAAAGGCGGGTAGGGGGAAGGCTAGTAGGGGAAGGCTAGTAGGGGAAGGCGGGTAGGGGGAAGTCGGGCCGCAGACTCCTCTCTCTCCGTCATGGCCGGCCTTGAGCCGGCCACC
>CANJSR010000509.1 GCA_947476855.1 Acetobacteraceae bacterium | reverse complement strand
GACCATCCCGTCCATCGCACTCTCCCAGCCCTGTGCGTTCAGAATAGCAGAACAACCATCGCCGTGCGAGCCGATCCAGGCTAGAGGAGCGCCGTTCAAACACGTGTTCAGCAAGGAGCGCAGCCGACATGGCGCCAAGTTTCAGACGGATGGTGATGACGGCGGGCGCGATCGCCGCACTGACCTCGACCACCGCGATCGCACAACAGCCGCAGTCCGGCGGCACGATGCGCATCTACCAACGCGACAACCCCGCCTCCGCCTCGATCCACGAAGAAGCGACCTACTCCACCAACGTGCCGTTCATGGCGGTGTTCAACAACCTGGTCATCTTCGATCAGCACGTCGCCCAGAACAGCGAAGCCTCGATCGTTCCCGAACTGGCCGGCTCCTGGGCCTGGAGCGCGGACAAGAAGAAGCTGACCTTCAAGCTGCGCGAAGGCGTGAAGTGGCATGACGGCAAGCCCTTCACCGCCGAGGACGTGAAATGCACCTTCGACCTGCTGCTGGGGAAGGCCAAGGACAAGTTCCGCCTGAATTTCCGCGCCGGCTGGTACACGAATGTCGAGGACCTGACGACCGCGGGCACGCATGAGGCGACCTTGCACCTCAAGCGGCCGCAGCCGTCGATGCTGGCGCTGCTCGCGTCCGGCTACACGCCCATGTATCCCTGCCATGTGCAGCCGGCGACGATGCGGACCAACCCGGTCGGGACGGGGCCGTTCAAGCTGGCTGAGTTCAAGCGCAATGAAACGATCCGCCTGGTGAAGAACCCGGACTACTGGAAGAAGGGTCTGCCCTATCTGGATGCGATCGAATACACGATCATCCCCAATCGCTCGACCGCGCTGCTGTCCTTCGTCTCCGGCCGGTTCGACGTGACCTTCCCGTTCGAGATGACCATTCCGCTGGTGCGCGACATCCAGATGCAGATGCCCACGGCGGTGTGCCAGGTCGTGACGACGAACGTCAGCACGAACCTGCTGGTGAACCGCGACACCGCGCCGTTCGACAATGCGGATATCCGCCGAGCGATGGCGCTGACGCTGGATCGCAAGGCCTATGTGAACATCCTGTCCGAGGGCCAGAACAGCACGGGCGGGGCGATGCTGCCGGGGCCCGAGGGCGTCTGGGGCATGCCGAAGGAAATCCTGGAAACCATTCCAGGCTTCGGTGCGGATCTCGAGAAGAACAAGGCCGAGGCGCAGGCCATCATGAAGAAGCTGGGCTATGGCCCGGACAAGCGCATCTCGGTGAAGGTGTCGACCCGCAACATCGCCTCCTACCGCGATCCGGCGGTGATCCTGATCGACCAACTCAAGAACATCTATATCGATGGAGAGCTGGACGTGGTCGAAACCGCGATCTGGCACGCCAAGGTCGCGCGCAAGGACTACATCGTCGGGCTGAACCTCACCGGCAGCGGCGTCGACGATCCCGACCAGCAGTTCTTTGAGAACTACGCTTGCGGGTCGCAGCGCAACTATACCAACTACTGCAACACCGAACTGGATGCGCTGGTGGTGAAGCAGTCGTCGGAGAACGACCCGGAGGCGCGCAGGAAGATGGTGTGGGAAATCGACCGGCGGCTGCAGGAGGATTTGGCCCGCCCCATCATCATGCACAACCGCGGCGGCACCTGCTGGACGCCGAAGGTCAAGAACCTGAACATGATGGTGAACAGCATCTACAACGGCTTCCGCATGGAAGACGTCTGGCTGGAGAAGTAGCGCCGGCCTGCCCCCGTCATCCGACCGGATGACGGGGGCGGTTCCTCAGCCCTGCGCGACAGCCGCCGACCAGGGGGAGGCGGCGTCGCTGATCCCGGACACCGTGCCGTCCGCCGCCCGCGTGATCACGTTCGGGCAGGCGAAGTTGATCGGCATCACCCCGTGCTCCACCACATCCGTCGGGCCGTCCGCGATCAACGCGGCCAGCACATCCGCGGGCAGGCGATGATCGGCCGAGACCTTGTCCACGCTGGACACGTCGATGCGCGGGAAATGCGCGGCCTTGTCCAGGTCCATCCCGAAATCGGCGATGAAGGTCATCATCTGCGCCACCGACGCCAGGATGCGCCGCCCGCCGGAGGCTCCGGCCGCCAGCCAGGGCCGGTCGCCATCCTTCAGGATGATCGGCGACATGTTGGTCAGCGGCCGCTTGCCCGGCGCGATGGAGTTCGGCTGGCCCGGGCGCGGATCGAACCACATCATGCCGTTGTTCATCACGATGCCCGTACCGGGCAGGACGACGCGGCTGCCCATCGATGACATCAGCGTGGTGGTCATCGCGACCATCGTGCCCTCGGCGTCGCAGACGGTCAGGTGGGTGGTGCAGGTCTCGGCCGCCAGCGGATCGGCATCGCCGATGCCGGCGAGGCGTTCCTGATAGGCGGTCTTCATCGCGCGGGCGAAGGCGACATACCAGGCGGCGTCGGGCTCGCTGCCGTGTTCAACGGCCGCCATCTGGTCGAGCACGCGCATCATCGTGGGGGCGGCGGTCAGCCCGCCTGTCAACTGGAGCGTCCGGTTGCGCCAGCGATATTCTGTGACGGCGGTGATGCGGGCCTGGCAGGCGCGCAGGTCCTCCAGCGACAGCACCCCACCCAGGCGCTTGATGTCGGCGGCGATGGAGGCCGCGACCTCGCCCTCATACAGATCGCGCAGGCCGGCCTTGCCGATCCGCTCCAGCGTTTCCGGCAGGTTGCCCTGGCGCAGAAAGCCGGGAACGCCCTGGTAGGGCGGCACGGGCGGCAGGTCGTTCGGCATGTAGACGCGGGCGGCGTCGGGGTATTTCCGCAGGACGGAGGCCGAGGTGCCGATCTTCAGCGTCGTGTACCAATCCATCGGCAGGCCGCGCTTGGCCAGGGCGATGGCGGGGGCGATGATCTCGGCCAGCGGCAGCTTGCCCCATTGGCGCAGCATCAGGTCATAGCCGGCCAGCGCCGAGGGGATGGCGATCGCGAGCGGGCCGTGGATATTGGCGTCGCCCTCGACTTCCGGCCAGGCGAACAGGTCGGTGGTCATCCGCCCGGTCAGCTTGAACACGGACGGGTTCAGGCCGCGCGGGGCGACCGGGCCGAAATCAACCACATCGGCGCGGGGCTGGCCGGCGCGGTGAACCAGCGCGAAGCCGATCCCGCCCAGGCCGGAGTTCCATGGCTCGGTGGTGGACAGCGCCAGGGCGGTGCCGACGGCGGCGTCGATCGCGTTGCCGCCGGCATCGAGGATGGCGACCCCGGCCTCGGCCGCGGCCTTGACCTGGGAGGCGACCATGCCCCGCTTGCCGG
>CANJSR010000508.1 GCA_947476855.1 Acetobacteraceae bacterium | reverse complement strand
TCATCCAGGACCGCGTCACGGTTCGTCAATCCTGTTCCAGGCTTCGCCTGGTCGGCGAGTCTGGTGGGATTATGCGTCATTCTGTTGGCACCGCTGCTGCTGATCGAGGTGCCGCCGCTGTTGGACTACCCGAACCATCCCCCTGTGTCAGACCAGTTGCCGCCTGGATAGGATCAAGACCCCTGGGGGCGCTGAAGGACGGACGTGGCACGATACGGACAGAAGTTCAAAGACCAGGCGGTAGCACATCTGCTACCGCCGGAGAGCGCGCCGGTAACGGACCTCGCGCGACGGTTTGGCGTCAGCACGGCGACCCTGGAACGCTGGCGGGCCGAGGCGGTGGTTGGCGCCAGCGATACCACCCGAGGCTGGCCTCCGGCGGCGCGGCTGGAGGCGGTGATCGTCACCGCCAGCATGGACGAGGCCTCACGGAGTGCCTGGTGCCGGGAGAACGGCCTGTATCCCACCGACCTCGACACCTGGAAGCAGGACGCCCTCAGCGGATTGGGCAATCCCGCCGACCCGGAAGGCGGCCCCACGGCGAAGCGGGACCGCCGCCGGATCAAGGAACTGGAGCGAGACCTGCACCGTAAGGACAAGGCCTTGGCCGAGACGGCCGCCTTGCTCGTGCTGTCAAAAAAACTCTCGGCGATCTTCCACGAAGGCGGGGACGCATGACCCGCCTGGAAGATCGCCAGACCCTGCTTGAGACGATCCATGAAGCCCAAGCTGCGGGTGCCCGTCTGGAACCAGCCTGCGCCCTGGCGGGCATCGATGCCCGCACCGTCCAACGGTGGCGAACCACGGACGGCACGGCGCGCGACGACGGCCGGCCTGACGTCACCCACCCCCGGCCCTCGCATGCGCTGACCGAGGCGGAACGCGCATCGATCGTGGCTGTGGCGAACGAACCCCGCTTCGCCGAAATGCCGCCCGCGCGGATCGTGCCGGCGTTGGCCGACGAGGGCGTCTACATCGCGAGTGAATCCAGCTTCCATCGGGTCTTGCGCGAACACGGCCAGATGAACCGCCGTGGCCGAACCCGGCCTGCGCGCGCCAGCCGTCCACCCAGCACACACATCGCCACTCGCCCGGGCGAAGTCTGGTGCTGGGACATGACGTTCCTGCCGGCGTTCGTGCAGGGGCAGTGGTTCTACCTGTATCTGATCCTCGACCTCTACAGCCGCAAGATCGTCGGCTTCGAGGTGCATGCGACCGACAGCGCCGAACACGCAGCCCATCTGACCCGGCGAACGGCCTTGGCCGAGGGCGTCCATGCCAGCCCGACGAAGCCGGTGCTGCATGGCGATAACGGCGCCACGCTCAAGGCCACCACGGTACTGGCGATGCTGTATTGGCTGGGCATCAAGCCGTCCTATTCCCGCCCACGGGTCAGCGATGACAATCCTTTTGTCGAGGCCCTGTTCCGCACGGCGAAATACCGGCCAGACTTCCCAGTCAAGGGCTTCGCCGATCTGGACGCGGCCCGCGATTGGGCCATGCGCTTCGTAGCCTGGTACAACAACGAGCACCGCCACAGCGGGATCGGCTACGTCACGCCGGCGCAGCGGCACGCGGGTGAGGACAAGGCTTTGCTGGCCGCGCGTCACGAACTTTATCAGCAAGCCCGCGCATCCAACCCGGCGCGTTGGAGCCGCCAGACACGGAATTGGACGCCGTCGGGCGCGGTGACGCTCAACCCCGAACGTGAAACCGCCGACCGGGCGGCTCTGGCCCAAACCCAGCTTTCCTGTCCGATCGGCGAGCCTGCTTTCCCGTCCCGACCTGGCAATAGCAGGCCATGGAGCGGAACAAAGGGGATGGGAAGCGCGGAGCCACCCGGAGCCACGCGCAGCGCCCCCTTGGGCGCGAGCATGGCGAGGATGGCGAGCACTGGACCTTCCCCGTAGTGAGCACCATGGCAGGCTCGGCACCAGTCGACGAACCATGCGCAGGTGCCGACACGCTGGCGCAAAAATCGGTAGAATAAGACGAAACCGTTATGAACCTTGGCGGCAACTCAGTTGACACTCACCGCCATCTCGCCCGTCTATTCGTGCTGGCCCTCGGGGGCAGCGACCCGGTGGTGGACAAGTTCTACACCCCGCGCTGGTCGATCATTCCCGACCTGGGCATCGATCTGATCGGCCCACCTCTGTTGCAGGTGTTGCCGGTGCATGTCGCCGGGCGCGTCCTGATCGGGTTGGTCTTGCTGCTGCCGGTGCTGGGAGCGGTTGCTTACAGCCAGGCCCTCCTCGGCCGCCGCTCCTGGTGGTCACTCGGTTGCGGTCTGGTCGCCTATCACCAGACCTTCATGCTGGGATTTCTGAATTTCACCGCCGGCATGGGGCTGGCGCTGTTGCTCGCCGCCGTCTGGCTGCGTGACCGCGAGTTGCATCCGCGGCGCACCGTTGTCTTGACCGCCCTCGGCTGCGTCGGCCTGTATCTGTGCCACCTAATGGGGGTGGTGTTCCTGGGTATCCTGATCGCGGCGCATGAGCTGGCGTGGCTTTCGCAATCCTACAGGTCCCATCTGATCACGCCACGCGCCCTGCTGATCCGCTTCTCCGCCGCGGCGTCTGCCTTTGTCGTGCCCTTGGCGTTTTATGCTGGTTCCGCGCTGTCTCGGGAGGCGGGCAGGCTGACCTATCTGACCGCGCAAGGGAAACTGGCGCAGCTTGTGGTGCCATGGACGAACTATCTGCTGCCGCTGGACATCGCCACCGCCTGTGCGACGGTTGGCGCCATCGGGTTCCTGCTGGTCCGGCGGCAGATGCAGATCCCCCGGCAAGCGGCAATCGCCTTCATGCTGCTGGGCGTTTTGTATCTCGCATGTCCGTTCGCCTATGCGGGCGTCGCCAATGTGGACATGCGCTTCGTCGTGCTGGCCGGGTTCATGCTGTTCGCCGGACTGGCGCCGGTGCGGGTGCCGACCTGGTTGGCCTCGGTGATGGTCGGTTTGTTTCTGGTACGGATGGGCGTGGTGGCGATGGCGTGGCTGGCCATAGACCGCCGCGGTGTCGCGCCCACGCTGGTCGGGTCGCCTTTGTCCCAGATCAGTCGCTCGAATTGCAGCCACTGGCTGGCGCCGCAGCTGGGGCAGGGCAGGAAGAACCGCCGCCGATCGGAGGCGAGGTATTCCCGTTCGATCCGCGAGCGGCCGGCACTGGGCGGCGTCGAGACGAGGAAGGCCGTGCGGCGCCACCCGACGGTGCGGGCGCGCGCCTCGGCCAGGGCGATCGGGTCACCCTCGCCCTCGACATCGCCGGGATAGGCGTCGACCTCGTCGAGG
>CANJSR010000507.1 GCA_947476855.1 Acetobacteraceae bacterium | reverse complement strand
TTGACCAGCAGGGCCGCGTCCAGCTCACAGGCCGCGCCGGCGAACTGGGAGAGGATCAGCACCCCCGGCTCCTCCGGGTCCTGCGCGGCCACGTATTCCTTGGCCACCAGGTTCATCCCGTCCCGCAGGGGAGTCACCAGGCAGGCCTGCGCCTCGGCATACAGAGGCATCAGCACGTTGCGCGGGAAACTTTTGTTCAGATAGCGCAGCGGCACCCAGTCGACCTCGGCGAAGCGGCCGTTGATGTGGCCGGCTTCGCCTTCCAGCTCCCGGCGGATCACCTGATACGTCTCGATGTCCGAGCGTGAGGGCGGCGCGATCTGCATGAATGTCACCATGCCGGCCTGGTCGGTGTATTCCGCCAGGAACCGCTCGAAGGCCGCGAAGCGCTGGCGCAGGCCCTTGGAGTAGTCCAGCCGATCGACGCTGAGGATCAGGTTCTGCAGCAGATGGGCGCGCAGCTTGGTCGCCTCTCGGCGGTTGCGGGGCGCCTTGGCCTGGGCGCGCACCTCATCGACATGGACGCCGATCGGGTAGACGCCGGTGCGGACGATGCGGTCGAAGACGGCAACCGAGCCGTTCCGCATCCCACCGCTTTCCAGCGGCGTGCCGCCGCAATGGCGCAGCACGTAGTCGATGAAGGCGGCGCGGTCCGTCTCGGTCTGGAAGCCCACCAGGTCGTACTGGCACATGGCGCGGATCAGTTCGGCATGGGCCGGGATGGTCATGAACACGCCGGGAGAGGGAAAGGGCGTATGCAGGAACAGGCCGATGCGGTTGGTGACGCCCTGGGCGCGGAGTGACTCGGCCAGGCAGAGCAGATGGTAGTCATGCGCCCAGACGAGATCGCCTTCCTTGATCATGGGGGTCAGCGCGCGGGCGAAGATGTCGTTGACCCGGCGGTAGCCCACGAATTCCGGCCATTCGAAGCGGCCGAGGCCGATCTGGTAGTGCAGGACGGGCCACAGCGTGCCGTTGGCGAAGCCGCGGTAGAAGTCGTCGTAGTCCTTGCGGTTCAGGTCGACGGTATACAGCGTGATCGGCCCGACGGTGCGTTCGGCGTGTGGCTTCGCCTCATCCGTCACGGTGCCGGACCAGCCGAACCACAGCCCGCCCTTCTGCTTCAGCGCGTCGAGCACGCCGGCCGCGAGGCCCCCGGCGGTAGCTTCGCCCTCCTGAATCGGGGCAACGCGGTTGGAGACGACGATCAGACGCGACACGGCAAGCTTCCCCCTCCCGCCCCCTTTCCAAGGGCGGCGGAACACTAGGCGGTGGCGGGGGGTTGGTCCATCGGTGCCGCCGCCGCGGATCGCCGGGCGCGCTTGCCTTTGCGTGCTGGATCAGATATTTTGGAACAAATAATGAACGTTCGGACACGAAGCGCCACGATGATCCAGCGGACGCGGCCCGA
The DNA here is from genome assembly GCA_947476855.1 of Acetobacteraceae bacterium. Next base: position 1,910 of record CANJSR010000507.1, on the reverse strand, counting down.
CCGGGACAGCGACCAACTGGCTGGCTGGTGAAAGGGGCAATCCAACCCGCGCGGCACCGAAAGTTGAGCCACTGCTTTTTTCACACGGTCCTACCCCATGTCCGGTGAGGATTGGCGCCCGCACCAGGCATCCGGACAGGGCCTCTCCTTACGGCTGCGGGAAGCCCACTACGTCTCCTTCTCCGCGCCGGCGGCCCCCCGCGGCACCGTCTCCCGCGCGCTCAGGAACCGCTCCAGATCCGTGTCGGATATCCGCCAGCCCTTTCCGATGTCGATGGCCCGCAGCGCTCCGGACTTGATCCATTGCCGGACGGTGGCCTCGGCGACTTCCAGGCGTTCGGCCAGTTCCTGCACGGTTTGGTATCGGTCATGCGGCATACGATCACTCCGGTATTCCAGCGTATGGTTCAGTATACCAAAGTTTAATGAATTTTGATTGATTCAGATCAAGGATGCTCACGCTATCCAACGCTACGTCATGGGGTGCCGTCCCGGCGCCCTGAACGGGGCACTCATCGCCTGGTGCCTCGCTTGGGGACCCAACGACAATTCAGGAGTCTTCGTGATGCACGCGCGAACCGCCTACCTCCCTATATCACCCGACCCGGAAACCGCTCCCGACGCCGCGATCGTGGCGGCGGCTGGTTTCGCGGCCGGACTGGGGTGTGATGTTCACGCCACGACCTTCGCGGTCAGCATTCCGCAGTTGGGATCACCGTTGGGCGGCTTCCTACTGGACGTTCCAGGGCTCATCCGCGCCGCCGAGGAAAGAAGCCGGACTGATTGTCTTCGCCTGCACGGCCTCGTTCGGGAAGCCGCTGGCGCGCGTTCCAAAGTGGACGTCTCGACCCGGACGGTGGTGCTGGGTGCCGCGCTCGACGCGGCGGCGGCCGAGGCGCGCCTCCACGACCTTTCGGTGGTTCCCTGGTCCAGCGAGACTCTTCTGTCACAGGATCTGGCGCAGGCCGTGGTCTTCGGGTCGGGGCGCCCGACCATATTGGTGCCGCCCTCGGCCTATCCCGCGCCGCTCACCCATGTCGCGATCGCCTGGGATGGAAGCAGTGTCGCCGCGCGGGCTTTGTGGGATGCCTTGGCGCTGCTGCCGGAGAACGGCCGGGTCACGGTGCTGACGATCCGTGACGAGAAACCCCTGAGCGGCCCTGATCTTGCTTCGTCGCTGGCATCCTTGCTGGAGAATCGCGGTTACACTGCGACGCCCGTAGACGTCATGCTCGGGAAGCGAACCATCGCGGAGGCGTTGCAGGAAGCGGCGCTTGAGGCAGGAGCGCAGATTTTGGCCATGGGCGGCTTCGGCCATTCCCGCCTGCGGGACTTCATCCTTGGCGGTGCGACACAGGGGATTCTCAACGACCTGCGCCTGCCGGTCCTGCTGTCGCACTGAAAGCCCGCCCACGCGCCCCGACTGCCCATCCCCGCATCTTCTGCTAGAGTGCGGGGGACTCGCACGCCGGAGGAAACAGCATGGCCACCCAGCCCGGGACCCAGGAACAGGTTCAGGATCGCAACCTCGCACTCGAACTGGTCCGCGTGACCGAAGCGGCCGCCCTGGCCGCCTCGCGCTGGATTGGCCGGGGTAAGAAGAACGACGCCGACGGCGCGGCGGTGGAGGCCATGCGCAAGGCCTTCGACTCCGTCGATATCGACGGCACGGTCGTGATCGGCGAGGGCGAGATGGACGAGGCCCCGATGCTGTTCATTGGCGAAAAGGTCGGCGCCGGCGGCCCCGCGATGGACATCGCCGTGGACCCGCTGGAGGGCACGACGCTGACCGCCAAGGGCGCATCCAACGCCATCGCCACCGTGGCCCTGGCCGAACGCGGCAATTTCCTGCACGCGCCCGACATCTACATGGACAAGATCGCCGTCGGCGGCGGCCTGCCCGAGGGCGT
>CANJSR010000506.1 GCA_947476855.1 Acetobacteraceae bacterium | reverse complement strand
TGTTCAGACCGGAGACGTCCCTGACAGGTGTTCGGAGACCCTCCTGACACTATCGTTCTGCGGTGAGAAGGAACACCGCGATGCCATGGAAGTCGGGAACCGTGATGGACAGTCGGCTGGAATTCGTGCGCCTGGTTGAGCAGGGCGATCTCTCGGTGGCGGAGTTGTGCCGCCGCTTCGGGATCAGCCGTCAGACCGGGCATCTGTATCTCCGCCGCTATCGGGAGGCGGGTGCGGAAGGGTTGGAGCCGCGCTCCAGCCGCCCGCACGTCAGCCCGCGGCGCACGCCCGAGGCGATGGAGACCCGGATCCTGGACCTGCGGGAGGCGCATCCACGTTGGGGCGGGCGGAAGCTGGCGCGCCGGCTTATCGATCTCGGGGTCACGGATGTGCCACGTGCATCGACGGTGACCGAGGTGCTGCGCCGGCACGACAAGCTGGACCCGACGGAGACGGCGCGTCGTCTGGCGCCCGTGCGGTTCGAACGCGAGGCGCCGAACGAGATGTGGCAGATGGACTTCAAGGGCCATTTCGCGCTGGACCGCGGCCGCTGCCACGCGCTGACCGTGCTGGATGACCATAGCCGCTATCTGATCGGTCTGTCGGCCTGCGGCGACGAGACGCGGGAGACGGTGCAGGCGCGCCTGATCGACCTGTTCCGCCGGCATGGCCTGCCGGAGCGGCTGCTGTGCGACAATGGCTCACCCTGGGGTGCCAGCGGCGCGGACAGCTTCACCGAGCTTGAGGTCTGGCTGCTGCGATGCGGCGTGCGGATGCGGCATGGACGACCGTATCATCCCCAGACCCAGGGCAAGGACGAACGGTTCCATCGGACATTGGATGTCGAGGTGCTGCAGGCTCGGCGCTTCGCCGACCTGGTCGCCTGCCAGCCCGCCTTCGATCAGTTCCGCCGGGTCTACAATGAGGAACGCCCGCACGAGGCCCTCGACCTGGCGGTGCCGGCGAGCCGCTGGCGGCCAAGCCCGGTCAGCTTTCCCGAGCAGCTGCCCGAGCCGGAATACTACACCACGGACCGGGTCCGCAGGGTTTACGACCATGGCGGCGTCAGCCTGGACGGGCGACGGATCAAGCTGTCGAAGGCCTTCAAGGGCCTGGATGTCGCCTTTCGCCAAACACCGGTCGATGGCGTGTGGGATGTGTTCTTCATGCGCTTCCGGATCGCGGAAATTGACCTCCGCGACCCGCACGCGCACGGTGCATGTGTCAGGAGGGTCTCCGAACACCTGTCAGGGACGTCTCCGGTCTGAACACACAAGGCCGGGGACCAACCGCCGCACCGCCGGAAGGGCGACGCCCCCCTTCCGTCATGGCCGGGCCCCGACCCGGCCATCGCCAAGCACGCCGCCACCCGAGACCCTGCCCACCGCCATGACAACCCCGACATGATCCCCTAGACTGGCCGCCATAGCGCCGGGATGTCCCCCTTGTCCGACCCGCCTGCCGTGACCTATCGCGCGTTCCTGTCCTACAGCCATCGGGACAAGCGCAAAGTGAAGCGCTGGCACACGCGGCTGGAGACCTTCCAGATCGACCCCAATGTGGTCGGCCGCGACACACCGCTCGGCCCGGTGCCTCGTAGTCTGGAACCGATCTGCCGAGACGAAATCGACCTGCCTGGCCGTCACGAACTGACCGACGAGCTCCGATCGAAGCTCGATCAGTCCGCCGCCTTGATCGTAATGACCTCACCCAGCGCGGCGGTGAGCGACTACGTCCGGGACGAAGTGGGATACTTCCGCGCCCGCCATCCCGATCGCCCGGTGATCGGCGTGATCCTGGCGGGGCATCCAGGCCACCCCAGGAGGGAATGCCGGCCGTTGACCCTGCGTCGCAAGGTCGACGCCGATGGCCACCCAACAGATGAACCCTACGAAACAGCCCTGGCGAACCCTGGTCTTTTCGCGCAGGGACCAACGCGGGCACTGGCCATGGTGGTCGGCACCATTGTCGGCCTGGAACCGACCGCGATCCTGCCGCGCGCCCAAGAACACATCCGCGCGGAGATGTGGCGGCATTGGCGGCCCGCGATGGCGGTGTCTGTCTTGCTTCTGGTGGTCGCCGGCGCGCTGGGCTGGTGGAACCATCGGACCGTCCAGGATGGCACCCAGCTTGTCATCAAGGAAACACAGCGGACCGGCGAACAGGTTGAAACCCGTCTTGCAGTGATAGAGACGACGGGAGCTAGCGGCGACAAAAAGCTGGACGAACTGCTCACGCTCGCCCGCGCCGGCGGCGTGTTCGCCCGTGCCGCCGACCAGGGCATCCCGGAACCCGCGGTGCGTGGCATCGTGGAGCGTCTGGGCGGCCTCAACATTGCGCGCGACGACCTGATCCCCTGGCTCGACAACTGGATCAAGCATGAGCGCGTTGAACTCGACCGCCATTCCAACGAAGGCGCCGCCTATGACGCAGCTTGGCGCAAGGCCGAAGCGCCGTTCAACACTGGCCGCATGGCCGAGGTCGCCGACCCGTTCATGGAGGAAATGCGACGGGAGGAAGCCCGCGAAGCCGAGCGGCAGGCGGAACGACGGCGCAAGCGCGTGGCGCTGCTGGAGGCAGCGATCGACTTCGACACCCGCGCGCTGAACATCGACGCGATCCCGCCCAAGCTACGCCTGATCGCCGCAGAGAATGGCATTACCGACCCGGACGCATTCGGGTGGTTCCTGCATGACCGGGCAGACGAGCGCTACGAGCACGGGCGAGACAAGGGCGACAACACCGCGCTGCTGGTGGCGATTGCGACGTGGCGCGCCGCGCTGGAGGAATTGACCCGCGACCGCGTGCCGCTGGACTGGGCCATGACCCAGAACAACCTCGGCGTCGCGCTCTCGACCCTCGGCGCCCGCGAGAGCGGCACCGCGCGGCTGGAGGAAGCCGTCGCCGCCTTTCGCGCCGCCCTGGAGGAACGCACCCGCGACCGCGTGCCACTGGACTGGGCCATGACCCAGAACAACCTCGGCACCGCGCTCGGGACCCTCGGCGCCGGCGAGAGCGGCACCGCGCGGCTGGAGGAAGCCGTCGCCGCCTTTCGCGCCGCGCTGGTGGAACGCACCCGCGACCGCGTGCCACTGAACTGGGCCACGACCCAGAACAACCTCGGCAACGCGCTCCAGACCCTCGGCGCCCGCGAGAGCGGCACCACGCGGCTGGAGGAAGCCGTCGCCGCCTATCGCGTCGCGCTGGAGGAACGCACCCGCGACCGCGTGCCGCTGGACTGGGCCATGACCCAGAACAACCTCGGCAACGCGCTCCGGACCCTCGGCGCCCGCGAGAGCGGCACCGCGCGGCTGGAGGAAGCCGTCGCC
>CANJSR010000505.1 GCA_947476855.1 Acetobacteraceae bacterium | reverse complement strand
TCGTCCTTCAAATGGAACAAGGCGAATTTCCCAGCCGCGATGTCGCCGCGCACGACGATGCGGTCGGTGTCGAAGGGGATGCCGGCGATCTGCAGGCGCAGGTCATACTGGTCGGACCAGAACCACGGCACCTCGGGCGCCGGGACGGGCTTGCCGCAGATGGCGGCGGCGGCGGCACGGGCCTGTTCTAGCGCGTTCGGCACGCTTTCCAGGCGCATGGAGCGTTCATAGAGCGGGATCGGCCGGTGCGTGCAGTCTCCGATCGCGAAGATCGCCGGGTCCGACGTGCGCGCCGACAGGTCCACCAGGATGCCGTTGTTGCACTCCACGCCGGCATCGGCCGCGATTTCCTGGTTCGGCACCGCGCCCACACCCACCAGCGCCGCGTCGCAGGGGATCAGCGTGCCGTCCGACAGCCGCACGCCGGAGACCTTGCCATCGGTTCCATGCAATGCCGCGACCTGGGCGTTGACGTCGATCGTGACGCCCTGGGTGCGGTGGTAGTCCTGGAAGAAGTTCGACAGGATTTCACAGGCGACGCGGGCGAGGACGCGGGGTTCCCGCTCGATGATCGTGGCCTCGCAGCCCAGGCCGCGGGCGGAGGCAGCGGCTTCCAGGCCGATATATCCGCCGCCGATGACGGCGAGCCTGGCGCCGGGGGTCAGGACCGCCTTCAACTTGTCGGCGTCCGCGGCGTTGCGGAGTTCCAGCACGTTGGCCAGATCGAGGCCGGGCAGGGGGATGCGGCGGGCGCGGGCGCCGGTGGCGATGATCAGGAGGTCGTAGGAGATCGTTTCGCTGCTGCCGGTCGTGACGGTCCGGGATTCGCGGTCGATCGCGGTCGCCGTCGTGTTCAGGCGCAGGTCGATATTGGCGGTTTCATAGAAGGCGGCTGGTTTCAGAGCGAGTTTGCTGGCGTCGGTCTCGCCCTTGAGCCAGGCTTTGGAGAGGGGCGGCCGCTCATAGGGCGGGATCGGTTCGTCGCCGATCAGGGTGATCGGGCCGGTGAACCCGGCTCGGCGGAGTTCGGCGGCCGCGGTGCCTCCGGCGTGGCCGGCGCCGAGGATGACGACTTTGGGGTTGGGGTTGGTCATGCTGGCGCCTCCCGCGTTACCCGGGGAGTTAGCCTTGGGGGTGGGGCGGGATCAAGGTTGGGGGTCGTCGCGCGTGACATGGGCGATCAGATGGACGATGGCGGCCGAGAGGGGCGGAAGATGCTCCTCGATGATGTTCCAGGTCGCCAGGACGTCGGCGCGCTGGTACTCGTGGCGGAGAAGATTCCCGATCGCGGCGATCTGGCGCCAGGGGATGTCCGGGGTCAACGCCTTCAGTTCGCCGGGGATATGGCGGCTTGCCCCGGAGATGACCTCCAACCCGCGTTCCACCGCCCGCTGCATGATCCAGCTTTGTGCGAAGGCATCGAAGGTTGCGGCGGCGGCGACCTCCTGAATGCCGTCGATGGCTTCCTGAATGTCGACCAGGCGCAAAAGGACGCTACGCGCCATGTCAGAAGACGCGCAACGCTTCCGATTCGATTTTATCCCGTAACATCGGGTGCAGGCTGGCGCGGGTCATGACATCGGTCTCGGTGCCCAGGATCGCGCTGACACGTTCCTGCACGTCGACCAATTCAATGAGGCTGAAGCGGGGGTTGTCCGTATCAAAGAACAGGTCGACGTCGCTGCCGGGTCCGGCTTCCTGCCGAGCGACGGAACCGAACAAATACAGGCGCGCGATTCCAGCACGATGAAGGTCGGCTTCGTGTGCTTGCAGGGTCTGGATGACGTGCGCGCGGTCCATCGGAGGCTCTGTTGCAGGGCTCGCGACCGTAGGGTCGGAGCGCCTGACGGTTCAAGCAAAAAGGGCCTGCGTCGGCCCCCCTACGGCAACCCAGCCCCCGGAACCCCAACCCGCACGATCTCGATCTTCCCATCTGTCGTCCCAACCCGCCCTGGCCCACTCCCCGGTGCCGTGCAGATGAACAGCGTCTTCCGGTCCTCCCCACCCAGCATGCAGGCGTAGGCGTTCCGGCCGGGCAGGGAGATCGTCTCGACCTCCTCGCCCCCTTCACGCACCCGCACGCAGCGGTTGGTCCGGGGATCGGCGACCCAGACCGCGCCCTCCGCGTCCAGGCAAATCCCGTCCGGGACAAGCTTCTCATGCGTGGCGAAAATCCGCCGGTTCGACAGCCCGCCATCCGGGGCGATATCGAACGCGGTCAGGCGGTTGCCCATCGTCTCCCCAACGATCAGCCGCTTGCCATCGGGCGTGATCACCGCCCCGTTCGGGAACAGCATGTCCGTCGCGGCGACCGAGACCCTGCCATCGGGATCGACGCGCGCCATCACCGCGGGCCGAGCATCCTCTCCCTTGAAGCGCTCATACCCAAAATTCCCCACATAGGCTCGGCCTTGCGCGTCAACGACCATGTCGTTGCAGGGACCGCCCGCCAGGCCGGACAGATCGGCGTGCTTCACCAACTGCCCGCCCACCTGCCGCAGCAGGCATTTGTCGTTCATCGACACGATCAGCAGCGACCCGTCGGGCATCCAGCCCAGGCCGGACGGGCAGGCGGGCACGACCGCCATCACCTCGGCCTTGCCATCCAGCCCCAGCGCCATGACGCGGTAGTTGTAGAAGTCCGAGAACCACAGCCGCCCCTGATGCCACCGCGGGCCTTCGGGAAAGGTCAGTCCATCGAGCAGGGTCTGCGGCATCTCGGGTTCCTCCGTTTGCACGAAGTCTACCAGGGTCGGGCCGATCGGAAAGACCCACGCGGTTGACCAACCGGGCGAACCCGCCGACCCTGCCGGCCGGCCTCAGGGGGAACACCATGCCCATCCGCATCCACAACCTGTATTGCGACGCCCAGGGTGAATCTCACTGGCGGGACATCCAGATCGACTGGGCCGAGGAGAATGACGCCGGCAAGCTCTCGGCCCGCCTGCCTGCGACGGGCATCATCTTCCGCCAGACCCAGGCGGAGCATGACCGTCCCTGGCATCCCGCCCCGCGCCGGCAATACATCATCAACCTCGATGCCGGGGTGGAACTGACCGCCAGCGACGGCGAATCCCGCGTGATCGGCGCTGGGGAAGTGATCCTGGTGGAGGACATCACCGGCAAGGGCCATCTGTCGAAGTCGGTGAACAGCAAGATGCGGCACTCCATCTTCGTGCCGATTGAATAACGGAGGAAACCAATGCGTATCCATAACATCTACGTCGACGACAACGGCGAAACCCACTGGCGCGATATCGAGGTCGAGTGGGTGGAGGAGCGCAACGGCTCCAAGCTGTCCAAGCGCCTGCCGGCAACCGGGATCATCTTCCG
>CANJSR010000504.1 GCA_947476855.1 Acetobacteraceae bacterium | reverse complement strand
CCAGGATCGGCAGCAAGGGCAGGATCGACATCGTCTCCCCCACGCTGGCCGCGTGCATCCAGACCAGCCGGCCGGCCGGGCGCGGGGTTGGGTCGATCCCCTGCCGTTCGCCCAGGCGGGCGGCGATTTCCTTGCCCCCGCGTGCGCGGGCGCGGAGGTGCCAGGGCAAGGCCGGGGCCAGCGTGGTGGCGGTGGCGGCCCAGGCGCGCGCGGCCCAGGGCGCGGGTCGCGGTTCTCTCACCGGGCGCAGAGCCGTTCCGCCTGTTCCATGGCGGCGTTCAGTTCGGCGGTGATCAGGGGCACGGCGTCCTGCCAGGAGTCGCGATCGACCGTGATGGCGGGGCGGCAGGTCAGCACGCCCCGGCCGAAGGGCAAGGGCAGGATCATCCGGTCCCAGGTGCCCAGGCGCCGGCCCATGGTGACGGCCCCGCCGCAGGGGATGATCGGCACCCCCGCCAGCGCGGCGAGCTGCGCCACGCCGGATGCTGCCTGCCTCGCCGGTCCGCGCGGACCGTCGGGCGTGATGCCGATGATGACCCCGGCGCGCAGCAGCTTGACCATGCTGAACAGCGCCGCCGCCCCGCCGCGCGAGGACGACCCGAAGACCGGCGTCAGCCGGAACCGGTGCATGATGGCGCTGATCAGCCGCCCGTCGCGGTGGCGGCTGACCAGGAAGTGGATCGGGATGGCGCGGTAGTCCTCGGCCTGGCGGGACCGTTCCACCAGGGCGGGGATCAGCGGCAGGACCTCATGCCAGAAGGCGATGACGGCGGGCGCGCCTTCCCGGGCCGGCGCCAGATGCTCCGCGCCGTCCAGGGTCCAGCGCTTGGTGCGCAATGTCAGGTCGAGATACCAGGCGAACACCCGGACCAGGACGACCTGAACGCGCGGGCTTCGGAACAGCCGTCTCATTGCCCGGGCGGTAGCATGGGGGAGGGGGGGCGCGAAAGCCTAGCTTATGGCCATCGCCCCTCGGGGGCGTTAGGGCCACCGCACTTCGGGCGGCATGCTCATGAGAATCGCCTCCACATTCCCCCCGGTCTTCAGGCCGAACAGGGTCCCGCGGTCGTGGATCAGGTTGAATTCGACATAGCGGCCGCGCCGGACCAGCTGGTGCTCCCGCTCCTCCGGCGTCCAGCGCGTGTGCATGCGGCGGCGGACCAGGCGGGGGAAGACATCGAGGAACGCGTCCCCCACGTCGCGGACGAAGGCGAAATCGGCGTCGATGTTCCCGGTGTTGAGCTGGTCGAAGAAAATCCCACCGGCGCCCCGAGGCTCATTCCGGTGGGGCAGGAAGAAGTAGCGGTCGCACCAGGCCTTGTACTCCGGGTAGTACGCCGGGTCGTGGCGGTCGCAGGCGGCCTTGAAGGCGGCGTGGAAATCGGCGGCGTCGGCCTGGGACTCGGGCGTTTCGAGCCGCATTGGCGTCAGGTCGCCGCCGCCGCCGAACCAGCCGCGAGTCGTGACCAGCATGCGCGTGTTGAAATGCGCGGCGGGCACCAGCGGGCTTTGCATATGGGCGACCAGCGATACGCCGCTGGCCCAAAATCGGGGGTCCTCGGCCGCGCCGGGGATCTGGGCGCGGAATTCCGGGCTGAATTCCCCCTGCACGGTCGAGACGTTGACGCCGACCTTTTCGAAGACGCGCCCGCGCATCACGCTCATGATGCCGCCGCCGCCCTCGGTCCCGTCCTGGGTCGGGCGGTGCCAGGCGGAGCGGACGAAACGGCCCGCCGGGCGGTCGTTCAGCGGCGTGTCGGGGTCGTCCTCGATGGCTTCGAAGGCGGCACACAGCCGGTCGCGCAGGCTCTCGAACCAGGCGCGGGCCGGTCCCTTGAGCGTTTCATGTGCAACAGGCGGAAGGGAATCGTTCGGTTTCAGCGTCATGGTGGCTTGTCCCTGGGGCGCAGGCAGGGTAGCCCGTCACGCTGCGGTGTTGGAGTGGTACATTGCAGTCGGTGCGAGGCGCTTTTAGAGTAGGCGCGAGGCCGGCCGGGACGTATCACGACGGCATCGGACAGCAACGGAAGGGTCGAGGGACCTTTCCGCGGTCAGCCGCGCGCGGCGCGGTGGACTGAAGCGGAATAACGACCGTCCGGCCTGTGCCGGTTCGGGAAGCACGAGGGGAAGATGGCTCATTCGCCCGCCAACGGTCATGCCCATCCGGGTCACTCGGCCGATGTCACCAAGCGCGACCTGCTGCAACTGATCGCGGGCGCCGGAGCCGCCATCGGCGCGGGCGCGATCGCCTGGCCGCTGATCGACTCGATGAACCCCGCGAAGGACGTGCTGGCGCTGTCTTCGATCGAGGTGGACCTGAAACCGGTCGTGGCCGGCCAGGGGATCACCGTGGTCTGGCAGGGCAAGCCGATCTTCGTCCGGCACCGCACGCCCGAGGAAACGAAGGACGTGCGGGCCACCAAGATGGGTGACCTGCTCGATCCCCAGACCGACCAGGCTCGGGTCAAGGCGGGCCACGACGACTGGGTGGTTCTGATCGGCATCTGCACCCATTTGGGGTGCGTTCCGCTCGGCAACAAGCCGTCCGACCCCCGCGGCGACTATGGCGGCTGGTTCTGCCCCTGCCATGGCAGCGCGTACGACGTATCCGGGCGGGTTCGCCGCGGTCCGGCACCAACCAATCTTCCGGTGCCGCCCTACGCGTTCGAATCCGATACCAAGATCAAGATCGGCTGACCCCAGCCTCGCCGACAGGGAATAAGTCATGGCCGGCATGCACAAGAGCGAGATCGCCAATCCAGTCCTGAACTGGATCGATTCGCGACTGCCTGTGATCACGATGATGCAGAAGGAGTACGGGGTTTTCCCGACTCCCAAGAATTTCAATTATTTCTGGAACTTTGGCGCTCTCGCCATGGTCAACCTGGTCATCATGATCCTGACCGGGATTTTCCTGGCGATGAACTACCAGCCGAACACCGAACTGGCGTTCGACAGCGTGCAGCGCATCATGCGCGACGTGAACTACGGCTGGCTGATCCGCTATGTTCACCAGAATGGCGCGTCGATGTTCTTCATCGTCACGTATATCCACATCTTCCGCGGCCTCTACTACGGGTCCTACAAGACCCCGCGCGAACTGCTGTGGATGCTGGGCGTGGTCATCTTCCTGCTGATGATGGCGACCGCGTTCCTGGGCTACGTGCTGCCCTGGGGCCAGATGTCCTACTGGGGCGCCACCGTCATCACGAACCTGTTCTCGGCCTTCCCCTGGATCGGTCCGAAGATCGTGACCCTGCTGTGGGGCGGGTTCAGCGTCGACAACCCGACGCTCAATCGCTTCTTCAGCTTGCACTATCTGCTGCCCTTCGTGATCGTGGGCGTGGTGTT
>CANJSR010000503.1 GCA_947476855.1 Acetobacteraceae bacterium | reverse complement strand
TCAAGGCGAAGAACCGCCCGGTCGTGATCATCACGTCGAACAACGAAAAGGAACTGCCGGACGCCTTCCTGCGCCGCTGCTTCTTCCACTACATCCGCTTCCCCGACCGCGAAACGATGGAACAGATCGTCCAGGCGCATTACCCCGACATCCGCAAGGACCTGGCCCGCGAAGCCCTGAACGTGTTCTTCCAGGTCCGTGAAGTGCCGGGCCTGAAGAAGAAGCCCGCGACGTCGGAACTGCTCGACTGGCTCAAGCTGCTGATGGTCGAGGACATGCCGGTCGAGGCGCTGCGCTCCAACGAGAAACAGCTCACGATCCCGCCGCTGTATGGCGCGCTGCTGAAGAACGAGCAGGATGTCCATCTGTTTGAGCGTCTGGCCTTCCTGGCGCGCCGGGGGGCCTGATGTTCACGCACCTGATCCTGGGCCTGCGTTCGGCCGGATTGCCGGCCTCCATCACGGAATATCTCACCCTGATGGGAGCCATGAAGGCCGGAGTCGCGGATTACAGCGTCGACGACTTCTACTATCTGGCGCGCGCGACCCTGGTGAAGGACGAACGGCATCTGGACAAGTTCGACCGGGTCTTCGCCGCCTGCTTCAAGGGGCTTGAACCGCCCGAGGGTGTGAAGGTCGAGGACCTGCCGGTCGAATGGCTAAAGAAACTCGCCGAGAAGATGCTGACGCCGGAGGAAATCCAGAAGCTCGAATCCCTGGGCGGGTTCGATGCGATCATGGACCGGCTGAAGCAGCTTCTGGAAGAACAGAAGGGCCGTCACCAGGGCGGCAACAAGTGGATCGGGACGGCTGGGACATCTCCCTTCGGGGCCTATGGCTACAACCCCGAGGGCGTCCGCATCGGCCAGGACAAGTCGCGCAACCGCACCGCGGTCAAGGTCTGGGACAAGCGGGAGTTCAAGGACCTCGACGATACGATCGAGCTTGGCACGCGCGGCATGAAGGTCGCGCTGCGCCGCCTGCGCCGCTTCGCGCGGGAGGGGGCGGCGACCGAGTTGGATATCTCCGACACCATCCGCTCCACCGCCAAGAACGCGGGGCTGCTGGACATCAAAATGGTGGCCGAACGGCACAACAACGTGAAGGTTCTGCTGCTGCTGGATATCGGCGGTTCGATGGATGATCACGTGAAGGCGACCGAGGAATTGTTCTCAGCCGCGCGGTCCGAGTTCAAGCACCTGGAACACTACTACTTCCACAATTTCCCGTATGAACGCCTGTGGAAGCACAACCGCCGCCGGCATGAGGAAACCATCCCGACCTGGCAGGTGCTGCGGACCTATGGGCCGGACTACAAGCTGGTGATCGTGAGCGACGGGGCCATGAGCCCCTATGAGATCACCATGGCCGGCGGGTCCGTGGAACACTGGAACGAGGAAGCCGGCACGGTCTGGCTGGAACGTCTGCAGCGGCAGTACAAGCACAATGCCTGGATCAACCCGACCCCGCAACGAAGCTGGGGGCATGTGCGATCCATCGGGATGATCAGTGAGCTGATGGAAGGGCGGATGTATCCGCTCTCGGTGAACGGGATCGACGCGATGACGAAGGAGTTGTCGCGGTAGGGGGAGGGGCGCACCGGCCGTCCCCCTTCGTCATCCCGGGCTTGTCCCGGGACCATCCCCAGCACTGTGCGGTGGATGGTCCCCGCGACAAGCGCGGGAACGACGGGTGCGGCGTACCCGGCCGTCCCACTTCGTCGTCCCGGGCTTGTCCCGAGACCGACCCCCGCATCGTGCGGCGGATAGTCCCCGCGACGAGCGCGGGGATGACTAAATGGGACACCGGCCGTCCCACTTAGTCATCCCGGGCTCGTACCGGGACCAACCCCAGCACCGTACGGCGAATGGTCCCCGCGACAAGCGCGGGGATGACGGGTGTAGCGGCGTTATGCCCCCACCGGCCGGATCACCCCGGACGGTGGGACTCCCCAGCCTCTACCCGTGGTGCCACTTCTTCCAGGACCCGGCATCCGGCCGCTCCAGCCCCAGGTTCTGCCGCAGCGTCGTGCCCGCATAATCCTGATGCACCAAGCCGCGGCGTTGCAGTTCCGGCACGACCATCGTGCTGAACTCCTCATACCCGCCTGGCACATAGCCGGCCGCGACCACGAAGCCGTCGCAGGCGCGCGTCGCAAACCATTCCTCCATCCCGTCCGCCACGTCCTTGACGCTGCCGACGAAGCGGGGATGGTCGTGGAACGTCCCGCGATGGGTGATGTTGATGAAATCCCGAGGCGTCGGCAGCCGATTTCCCAACTCCCGCTTGATGCGGTCGCGCATGCCCTGCACGCCGGTCCAGCTGTCGATCTCCTCCTGCGTGAAGGGCTTGTCGATCGGCTGCTTGGCGAAGTCGAAGTTCAGCACCTCGGACAGCAGCGCCAGGCTGTCGATCTCCTTGGGCAGGCTGTCGATCAGGGCGGCCTTGTCCTCGGCTTCCGCGCGGGTTGCGGCGACGACCGGATAGACACCGGCGCAGACGAACACCTTCTCCGGGTCGCGGTTGGCGGCGGCGACCATCGTCTTGAACTCGGCATAGTCGCGACGCGCCTGTTCCAGGCTGTGGTAGTTCACGAATACGCATTCCGACCAGCGGGCGGCGAAAGCCTTGCCGCGGCCGCTCTGCCCGGCCTGGATGACCACCGGATGGCCTTGTTTCGAGCGCGGCACGGTGAACGGCCCGCGCGAGTAGAAGAACTCGCCCCGATGATCCAGTCGATGGACCTTGTCGGGATGCGCGAACAGCCCGGTCTCCTTATCGGCGACGATGGACCCGTCCTCCCACGTGCCCCAATGGCCCATGACGACTTCCATCATCTCATCGGCGCGGTCATAGCGGCGGTCGTGATCCTTGTGGGCCTCGTGGCCCATGTTCCGGGCCTCGCCGTCGTTCATCGACGTCACCACGTTCCACGCCGCGCGCCCGTCGGTCATCAGGTCGAGGGTGGCGAAGATGCGGGCGATCTGGAACGGCTCGAAATAGGTGGTGGAGAAGGTGGCGCCGAGGCCCAGCTTCTCGGTCGCCATGCCCATGACGGTCAGGATCGTCACTGGGTCCATCTTCACGCAGCGGATGCCGTTGGCGACGGTTGGGCCGTGGTCGCCGCCGAACAGGTCGGGCATCGCCAGGCGGTCATCGAAGAAGCCGAGGTGGAACTTGCCGGCTTCCAGCGCTCGGCCGATGCGGCGGTAGTATTCGGCGCTGGTGAAATCCTGCGCCGCCTCCGGATGGCGCCAGGACCCCACGAAGTTGGTGCAGTTCTGGGCTTGCAGGAAGCCCACCAGGGTGATCTGTCGCATCGACATCCCTCCACGGCCATCGGCCGTTGCGCGGTGATAGGTAACGTATAT
>CANJSR010000502.1 GCA_947476855.1 Acetobacteraceae bacterium | reverse complement strand
TGGGCTTACCCCAACCCGAAAGGCCTCCCCATGGAGTTCGGCGTCTTCCACGAATTCCCCTCCCTCGACGACCGCCCGGATTCCGAAGCCTTCGCCGAGGCGCTGGACATCGTGGACGGTGCGGAACGCTGGGGTCTCGACGTCATGTGGCTGGCGGAGCTGCATTTCGACCCCGCGCGGTCCATCCTCTCCTCCCCCATGTGCGTCGCCAGCGCGATCGCCGCCCGCACCCGCCGCATGAAGATCGGCATCGCCGTGCAGGTCCTGCCCCTCGGCAGCCCCCTCCGCATCGCCGAGGAAGCCGCCACGGTCGACCAGCTCAGCCAGGGGCGCCTGGTCTTCGGCGTCGGCCGCAGCGGCGTCGCCAAGACCTATGAGAACTACAACGTCCCCTATGCCGAAAGCCGCGACCGCTTCACCGAAACGCTGGAAATCATCCAACGCGCCTGGTCCGAACGTGTCCTGTCCCACAAGGGCAAGTATTTCCAGTTCGAGGACGTGACGGTCACCCCCCGCCCGTTCCAGCAGGGCGGCCCGCCGATCCGCGTGGCCGCGACCAGTGCGGACACATTCGTGACCATCGGGCAGCAGGGCAAGCCGATCTTCCTCGCGATCCGGCACGAGGACGCGCGCATGTTCGCCCCGCAGATCGCCACCTACCGCAAGGCCTGGCGCGACGCCGGCCATCCAGGCGACGGAGAGGTCTACCTCCGCGCCCCCGGCTACCTCGCCGCCACGGCCGAGGCCGCGCGGTCCCAATATGAGGCCAGCCTGATGCACTACTACCGCGCCCAGGGCGCCCTGCTGGCGGACTCGGCGGGGCGCGCCGGCGTCGATGGGGCGGAAAAGCGGGCCGCGACAGCCGCGCGTCTGATGACGATCAGCTATGACGAGGCACTGCGCGGTTCGGTCCTGGTTGGCACCCCCGACAGCGTCGCGGCCCAGATCCAGGGCCTGCGCGACGATCTCGGCCTGGCCGGCGTGCTGGTGGAACTGAATTGCGGCGGCAAGGTCCACCACCCACATGAGATGGAAGCGCTGCGGCTTCTGTGCGAAGAGGTGCGGCCTCGGTTCCACTGATCGCGGATATCCCCCGATGACCAAAGCGCCTGCCAGGCAGATCACCCCTCCGGACATCAAGGCCCGCAAGGGCGGGGAGCCGATTGCCTGCATCACCAGCTACACCGCCTTGACCACGAAGATCGTCGATCCGCTGGTGGACCTGATCCTGGTCGGCGACTCCCTGGCCATGACGGTCTACGGCATGACCAGCACGGTGGGCGTCACCCTCGACATGATGATCGCCCACGGTCGCGCCGTCGCCCGCACCGCTCGGCATGCATGCGTAGTCGTGGACCTGCCGTTTGGCACCTATGAGGAATCCCCCGCCCAGGCCTTCCGTTCGGCCTCCCGCGTGATGGCGGAAACCGGGTGCGGCGCCATCAAGCTGGAAGGCGGGGCGGATATGGCGGAGACGATCCACTTCCTGTCCCGCCGCGGGGTCCCGGTCATGGCGCATATCGGCCTGACCCCTCAATCCGTGAACGCGCTCGGCGGCTATGGCGTGCGCGGGCGGGGCGAGGAAGCGGCCTCCATGATGGCCGACGCGGTCGCGGTTTCGGACGCCGGGGCCTTCAGCGTGGTCATCGAGAAAACCGCCGAACCCGTGGCGCGGGAGATTTCGACCCGGATCGCCGCGCCGACGATCGGGATCGGTGCCTCGGCGGCCTGTGACGGGCAGATCCTGGTGATCGACGACGTCATCGGCTTGTTCACCGAGTTCCGCCCGAAATTCGTCCGCCGCTATGCCGAAGTGGCCCCAACGATCGAGGCCGCCATCCAGGCCTATGCCGACGATGTGCGCGCCCGGAAATTCCCCGGGCCGGAGCACACGTTCAAGGCGTGAGGCCGGGCGGCGTAACCATTGACTCTCCGAACAGCGCTCATTCGTCGTGGTGGCCCCCCGGGTCCGGCGAAGAGCCGGCCCGAGGACAGGCTCCGCGCGACCATCCACGATTTTGCTGTTCTGGACTAGAGAAAGTCGTGGGTGCCGGGCCTTCGCCCGGCATGACGAGGTGGAGGCCGCGAGGGCCATCGCCAAGGTCGGCTGGTATAAGTCCGGGTTACCGCAGCGCCACCAGGCGCCCGTCGTCGGTGACCATCAGGACCGTCCCATCGGCCACCACCGGGGCAACTGGCGATGCGGCGCCGGACAGGCGCTGGCGACCCAGGATTTCCCCGGTATAGGGGCTGATGGCCAGAGCTTCCTCGCTGGTGCCGGCCACGATCAGGCGGTCGCTGACCAGCAGCGGGCCGTACCAGGTCAAGGCGTTCTTCTTCTTCTCCGGATTCTCCCACTTCGGCAGGGGCGTGATCCAGGCGATCCGGCCATCGGTGGCGTTGACCGCGATCGCCTCCTGGTCGATCGAGACCAGGAAGACCCAGTCCCCCGCCACGGCCGGCGAATCCTGCCCAGCGATCGGCCGTTCCCACAGGCGCCGTCCGCTCGGCAGGTCGATCGCCGCCGCCAGTCCGCCCAGGCCGATGCCGTAGACGCGTCCCTGGTCGATCACCGGGGCGCCGCGGATCGAAATCAGTTCCGATGCGCTCGACCGCCCGCGGGAGGCGCCGAGGCCGTCACTCCAGGCGGAGCGGCCGGTTTCGGCACGCAGCGCGGTCAGTTCGCCGGACCCGAAGCCGGCCACGACCAGCCCGCGCGAATAGGCCGGGGCCGGGCGGCCCAGCATCGTGGTGGGGGTTGTGGGGGCGCGGTAGGACCAGAGGGTGTGGCCGTCGGCGGCCGACATGGCGACCAGCCGATCCTCGACCGTGGTCAGGAAGAGGCGGCCTTCCGCGACGGTGGGGGAGGATCGGGCCGGCGCGCCGAAATTGACCCGCCACTTCTCGGCCCCGGTCGCGGCGTCGAGCGCGACCATCTCCCCAAGGCCGTTGGCGGCGTAGACCATGTTGCCGTCGACCGCGACGCCGCCGCCGACATTGCTGCTGTCATAGTCGTCGGACTTGGTGTCGACCCGCCAGCGGCGCGCGCCGGTGCCCAGGTCGAGCGCGGTGACATTGGCGTCCGAGTCCATGGCATAGACCGCGCCGTCGGCCGCGATGGGCTGGGCCAGGATCTTCCGGCGATAGCCGCCGCCGGCGCCGATATCGGCGCGCCAGGCCTCGGTCAGGACTTCGTTGGCGTGCAGGTGGCCCATCATGTGGGCGGGGTTGCCGCCGGTCTGCGGCCAGGCGGCGTTGCGAACAGGGCGCGGCAGCGTGACCTTGGCCACGCCTTCGTTGACCGACAGGCTGCGCTGGCCTTGCAGCACGGGCTCCCGCTGGCCGGGCAGGGGGGTCTTCTTGCTGCCGAACCAGTCGT
>CANJSR010000501.1 GCA_947476855.1 Acetobacteraceae bacterium | reverse complement strand
GGCCTGTGGCGCGCGACGGGCATGAAGGACGGCGACTTCGGCAAGCCGATCATCGCCATCGCCAACAGCTTTACCCAGTTCGTCCCCGGCCACGTCCATCTGAAGGACCTCGGCCAGATGGTGGCGCGGGAGATCGAGAAGGCCGGCGGCGTCGCCAAGGAATTCAACACGATCGCCGTCGATGACGGCATCGCGATGGGCCATGACGGGATGCTGTACAGCCTCCCCTCGCGGGAGTTGATTGCCGATTCCGTCGAATACATGGTCAACGCCCATTGCGCCGACGCGATCGTCTGCATCTCCAACTGCGACAAGATCACGCCCGGCATGCTGATGGCGACGATGCGCCTGAACATCCCGACGATCTTCGTCTCCGGCGGCCCGATGGAGGCCGGCAAGGTCATCCACAAGGGCATCGCGCGAAAGGTCGACCTGATCGACGCGATGATCTTCGCCGCCGACAGCGCCAACACGGATGAGGAAGTCGCGGTCATCGAGCGGTCGGCCTGCCCGACCTGCGGGTCATGCAGCGGCATGTTCACGGCGAACTCGATGAACTGCCTGATCGAGGCCCTGGGCCTCGGCCTGCCTGGCAACGGCACCGTGGTTGCGACGCATGCCGACCGGCGGGAGCTGTTCCTGGAAGCCGGCCGCAAGATCGTCGAGATCACCCGCCGTCACTACGAAACCGACGACATGTCGGTGCTGCCGCGCTCGATCGCCACAATGGCGGCATTCGAGAACGCGATGACGCTGGATATCAGCATGGGCGGCTCGACCAACACGGTCCTGCATCTGCTGGCCGCGGCGCAGGAGGGCGAGGTGCCCTTCACCATGCTCGACATCGACCGGCTGTCGCGCCGCGTGCCCTGCCTGTGCAAGGTCGCGCCGTCGGTCATCAATGTGCATGTCGAGGACGTGCATCGCGCCGGCGGGATCATGGGCATCCTGGGCGAGCTGGACCGGGCGAAGCTGCTGGATACCTCGGTTTCGACCGTTCATTCCGAGACGCTGGGCGAGGCGCTGAAGCGCTATGACGTGCAGCAGACCGCGGATGAGGCGGTGAAGACTTTCTTCAAGGCGGCCCCCGGCGGCATCCCGACCACGGAAGCCTTCAGCCAGGCGGAACGCTGGGAAGACCTGGATGTGGACCGTGAGAACGGCGTGATCCGCGACCTGGAGCACGCGTTCTCCAAGGATGGCGGCCTTGCGGTGCTGTACGGAAACATCGCGCAGGACGGCTGCATCGTGAAGACGGCGGGCGTCGATACCTCGATCCTGACCTTCAAGGGTCCGGCGCGGGTGTTCGAGAGCCAGGATGCCTCGGTCGAGGCGATCCTGGGCAAGAAGGTGAAGGCCGGCGACATCGTGCTGGTCCGCTATGAGGGGCCGCGCGGCGGTCCGGGGATGCAGGAGATGCTGTATCCGACCAGCTACTTGAAGTCCGTCGGCCTGGGGAAGGTCTGCGCGCTGGTGACGGACGGCCGGTTCTCGGGCGGGTCGTCGGGCCTGTCGATCGGGCATTGCTCCCCCGAAGCGGCCGAGGGCGGGAATATCGGCCTGGTCGAGGATGGCGATACGATCGAGATCGACATCCCGAACCGGACGATCAACCTGGTCGTGTCGGATGAGGTGATGGCGCAGCGTCGGGCGGCAATGGAAGCCAAGGGCGACGCGGCCTGGCAGCCGGCGGAACCGCGGAAGCGGAACGTGACGGCGGCGCTGAAGGCCTATGCCGCGATGGCGACGAGTGCCGCGCGGGGTGCGGTGCGGGATGTGAACAGCGTGCGTCGGCGGTAGTCTGGGAGGGGGTCCTTGGTGGCCCCCCCCCTGTCGTGGTGGCCGGAAGGGGGCCTCAGTGAACCCCTTTTCATCATGGTTGGAAGGGTGTCTTGGTGATGCCCCTCTACCCGTGGTTTGAATGGCGCCCCAGCAGCACCCCTATCGTCGTGGCGGGCGAAGGCCCGCCATCCACGACTGGGGTGGTAGAAGTTGTGGCTGGTGGCCCTTCGGCCACCACGACGGAGGAACCATCAACTCCTCCAAGACAACGGGTTCAAACCACCCCCGCGCCCTTTAACCGTTCCAACTCCGCATCATCCAACCCCAACAGCCCCTTGTAGACCTCATCATTATGAGACCCCAGCTCCGGGCCAAGCCAATTGACCCGACCGGGCGTATCCGACAGCCGCGGCACCAGATTGGGCACCGCGAGATCCCCTGCTCTCGGGTCCGTCATCCGCAGGATGTTCTCCCGTGCCGCGTAGTGCGGGTCCTCAAAGATTTCATCGATCGCGTAGACCGGCCCACAGGGCACCTGCTCGGATTCGCATTTCCGCATCAGATCGTCGCGGTTAAACTGCGCGGTCCAGATCGCCACCGTATCGTCCACGATCGCTCGGTCGCGTTCCCGCGCCGCGATCGTGCCCCAGCGGTCGGGTGCGGCGAGTTCCGGGCGGCCCATGGCAATCGCAAGGCGTTCAAAGATCTTGTCGCTCGTGCAGGCAATCGCGATCCAGCGGTTGTCCTTCGTCGGGTAGTGGCTGTGCGGAACCACATTCACCGTCCCCGGCCCCATGCGCTGGCGGACATAGCCCTTATAGGCAAAGGCGGGGGCGAGTTCGTCCAGGATACGGAAGATCGATTCATATAATCCGATATCAACCACCTGCCCGCGCCCGGTCTTCTCCCGCGCCTGCAGGGCCAGCAGCGTGCCCAGCGCGCCATACAGGCCGGACAAATAGTCAGGGATCGTCGCCGACCCGGGCGTCACCGGCGCGCGGTCGGGATACCCCGCCAGGAACGACAGCCCGCCAAACGCGTTGCCGATGCGCCCGAATCCCGGCCGATCCTTATAAGGCCCGGTCTGTCCGAATCCTGAAATCCGAACCATCACCAAACGCGGATTGACCTCGGACAGAACGTCCCAGCCCAGGCCCCATTTCTCCATAGTGCCGGGCTGGAAATTCTCCACCAGCACATCGGCCTCGGCGACCAGCCGCTTGAGCAGCACCACCCCGTCCGGCTTGCGCAGGTCGAGCGTGATGCACTTCTTGTTCCGCGATTCCGACAGCCAGGGCAGCGTGTCGCCGCATTCATGCATGGTGCCGAAACGACGGGTCGCGTCGCCTACGCCCGGCAGCTCGATCTTGATGACGTCGGCCCCGAACTCCCCCAACTGCGTCGCGCAGAAGGGGCCGGCCAGGAAGGTCGCCACGTCCAGGACGCGGCAGCCCTGCAATGCTTGTGTATCCACGTTCGTCACCCCGCCTGCTCGACCACGCGGCGCGCGCGCATCACGATCGGATAGTCGATGAACTGGCCTTCCAACTGGATCGAGGCCAGGCCCTTGGCCTCGGCTTCCTCAAACGCCGCGATGACCCG
>CANJSR010000500.1 GCA_947476855.1 Acetobacteraceae bacterium | reverse complement strand
TGTCCGCCGCTATGTCGCCGATGCCTGGCCGGCGATGGCACGGATCGGCATGGTCGCCGGGGCGTCCCCGGATGCGTGGCGGTTCCATGCCTCGCCCGAGGAAGCGGTGGCCGGGGCTGAGTTCATCCAGGAAAACGCCCCGGAACGCCTGCCGGTGAAGCGGGAATTGTATGCCCGGCTGGACACCGCGATGCGGCCGGATGCGATCCTGGCGTCCTCCACATCAGGGCTGATCATGACGGAGATGCAGGCGGGGTTCGCGTCGGCGTCCCGCATGGCGGTCGGGCATCCGTTCAATCCGCCGCATCTCATTCCGCTGGTGGAGGTCGTGGGCGGCAAGGATACGGCGCCGGAGACGGTGCAATGGTGCCTCGATTTCTACAACCACATCGGCAAGAAGGCGATCTGGATCAGGAAGGAAGCCGCGGGGCATCTGGCGAACCGGTTGCAGGCGGCCTTGTGGCGGGAGGCGGTCAGCGCCGTGGTCTCGGGCCTGGCCAGCGTGGAGGATGTGGACACCGCCATCAGCGCCGGCCCCGGCCTGCGCTGGGCCGCGATGGGGCCGCACATGACGTTCCATCTCGGCGGCGGAGAGGGCGGGATGCCCCATATGCTGCACCAGTTCCGCCCAGCATTCGAGTCCTGGTGGGCCACGATGACAACGCCCGAATTGACCGACGCCACCTGCCAACAGATCATCGCTGGCGTGATGGCCGAGGCAAAGGGCAAGTCCATGGCTGAACTCGTGGCTGAACGCGACGCGGTCCTGCTGCCGTTGCTGGAGCTGAAGGCGAAGCAGGGATGACGCAGGCCGCGATCCGGATCGCGCTGCTGGCGTCGCTGGCGTTGCCCGGCGTGGCGGCGGCCCAGTCGATCCCGCCGGAGCCCTCGAACATGTCGGCCCTGCAGTTGCAGGGCGTATCCTGCATCCTGACGGGTGCTGCCACGGCGGCGGGGGCGGTGTTCTACAGCGGCACGCTTGCCGCCGCCGCGTCGGCGCTGGACTGGACGATTCCGCTGCTGGTCATCCCCGCTGCGGCCGGCGGCTATGCGGTCGGCTGCACCGTGGGCGCGATCACCGGGCCGGGGGCGCATTGGCTGTATCTGCGGTTCCTGGCCCAACCATGATGCCGCATGGACTCGCCATTGTTGCCTGCCCAGGCCCCTGATACCGTCAACACAGCAACCCCATATCGACGCATCATGGACACCCTGATCCAGGCCAGTGAGGCGAACCGTCACTTCTCCCGCATCCTGCGGGAGGTCGCGGATGGCGCGAGCTTTACGATCACCGCCGACGGCCGCCCCATCGCCCGCCTCCTTCCCGCCGCCCTCCCCGACCGCGTCGCCGCTCGGCTTGCCCTACTGCGGCACCTCGATACGGTCCAGCCGGGTCACCACGGTCCGTTCCGTCGAGAGGACGCCTACGACTGAAAGTCGCGCTCGACACCAATGTCCTCGCCTATGCGGAAGGACTGGACGACGAACGCCGCCTGACGGTCGCCCGGTCACTGATCGCGAAGGCTGAACCGGAGGCATGGGTCATCCCGGTCCAGGTTCTGGGGGAATTGTTCAACGTGCTCGTTCGCAAGGGAGGCCTCGGCCGCGGCGAGGCACGCGCGCGGGTTAGCCGCTGGCGCGATGTCGCCACGGTCGTGGACACTTCCGACCCCGTCATGGCAACCGCGATGGTCCTGGCCGAGGCGCACCGATTGAGCATCTGGGACGCCGTCGTACTCTCCGCCGCCGCTGACGCCGGGTGCGGCATGCTGCTGTCCGAGGACATGCAGCACGGCTTTGTCTGGCGTGGGGTCACGGTGATCGACCCGTTTCGGGACCCGCCGGATCCGCTGTTGCGGCCGTTGCTCGGGATCTCCCCGTCCGCGTGAGTTCGTCCAGAAGCCAAGGAACCGTCCATGACCGAAAACCTGCTGTTCGAGGTGACCGACCACGTCGCCGTCATCACCCTCAATCGCCCGGAGAAGCTGAATGCCTTCACTGGCCCGATGCTCCACGGCATGGTGGCCCTGCTGGATGAGTGCGACTCACGCGACGACGTGCGGGTCGTGATCCTGACCGGCGCCGGCCGAGGCTTCAGCTCCGGCGGCGATGTCGGCGGCATGGGCGGGGCGGCCGACAACCGCCCGCATGTGACGAAGAACCGAATCTGGAACGACATCCAGGCCTTCCCCAAGCGCGCCGCGCGGTTCGAGAAGCCTCTGATCGCCGCCGTCAACGGTGTCGCGACCGGCGGAGGCATGGACTTGGCGCTGGCCTGCGACATCCGGGTCGCCGCGAAGTCCGCACGCTTCGCCGAGACCTATGCCAAGATCGGCCTTCTGCCCGGGGGCGGGGGCGCGTGGTTCCTGCCGCGGATCGTCGGTTCGGCTCGGGCGCTGGAACTGCTCTGGACGTCCGAGTTCCTGGACGCCGACCAGGCTCTGTCGATTGGGCTGGTGAACCACGTCTTCCCCGATGACGGGATCATGGAGGGCGCGATGGCGCTCGCTCGCCGCATCGCGTCCATGCCGCCCTTGTCGGTGCGGCTGATCAAGCGGGCGGTGCACCAGGGGATGACGGTCGACATGACCACCGCCTTCGACCTCATCAGCTCCCACATCGCCATCGCCCGCGCCGGCCACGATCACGCGGAGGCGATCGCGGCCTTCAAGGAAAAGCGGGCGGGGGACTACGAGGGGTTCTGAACGCGTGCGCCCGCGCCGAGGCTGCATCGCCCCCAAGGGGGCGTGGGCTACATCGCCCCCTTGGGGCGTGGCCTACATAGCCTCGGCGGCGGCCTTCTGGGCGGTGAAGATCGACCCATACCCCTGTTCCGCCCAGTTGGGCGGTACGGGGCAGGGAGTCGGGTCCAGATGCGCGACCTTGGCGGGGGCGCCGCGCACGATCTCTCCGGTATGGCTGGTCGGAGTCGGCTGCGGCATCCACGCAAAGGCATCGGCCGCCGCGTAAACGAACAGCGCGCAGGGCCGAACGCGGTCAGTCATGTTCGCGCGGGAGGCATGCAGCACCCGGCAATGCAGCGCCACAACCGCGCCGGCATCGCCGGTCAGGTCCTCGACATCGTTGATATCGAAGCCGGCCAGATCCTCGTCCCGCACCGCGCCCGTCCAGATCCCGGCGTCGTCGCGATGCACGAAGATCGGCCCCTGGTGGGAGCGGGGCAGGCAGCTCAGCGGCCCGCGTTCGGCCGGCGTGTCATCCAGATACACGCCCAGCGTGACCAGGCTGTAGTTGGTGTGCGGCCAGGCGGCGGTGTCCTGGTGCCACTTCACGATCTCTCCGGCGCCAGGCCATTTGTAGTTCAGCTTGCTGCTGTGGAACTTCACATCCGGCCCGACCAGGTCGGCGGCGATGTCCGCCAGAGGCGACTCCGCGGCAAAACGCCAGAAATCCGGA
>CANJSR010000499.1 GCA_947476855.1 Acetobacteraceae bacterium | reverse complement strand
CGGACCGTGTATTCCGGCCGCACCACATGCTCCCACAGGATTTCCAGGATCTTGGCACTCTCCCGCGGGGTCAGGCCGACGATGGATTTCAGGAAGGACGGGCTGGCGAACAGCACTTTCTCCCCGGTTTCGGCGTGCACCGACACCAGCGGATGCTCGCTGCGCAGCGCCCTGCGGCGGACCTTGTCGTCATAGGTGCCGCCTGGCTTGCCACCGCCGCGCGGTTCGAAGGCGTGGATGCCGCGCAGCCCCTCGACGAAGGCGCGCATCGGTTCGGACAGACCCTGGTAGGAGGCAGCGAGGTTGGTCCAGAACGTGTCGCCACCGTACGGCGGGATCGTCACGCCACGCAGGATGGAGGCGCAGGGCGGGTTCACCGCGGCGGTGACATCCGTGTGCCAGCCATACCAGGGGGTGACCATCATCGCCTCATACTTCTCATTGGCGGTGCGGTTCTTGGCGACGGAGTAGATTTCCGGATGCCCCTCCACATGGCCGAACACGGCATGGCCGATGGTGGGCTGGCCGAACTGGCGCGCCATGGCGACGTGCTGGGCGTGGTCGAGGTTCTGGTCGCGGAAGAAGATCACCTTCCACTTGAGGAAGGCATCCCGCACCGCCTTCACCTGGTCCGGCGCCAGCGGGCTGGACAGGTCGACGCCGCGGATTTCCGCGCCGATGTGAAGGGTCAGGGGTACGACTTCGACGGAACCTGATGCGGCCATGGTCTTCCTCCTCGAACATCCTTTGCCCCGGACGGTGATCCCGCCCGGGGGGCCTGTCAATTATTCCCAGCCGATCCAGTCACAGAAGGCCCGCCCCATCACCAGGTCGAGGTCGGGCCCCTTCAGCCAGGGCAGTTCCTCGGTGAACAGGGTGACGCATTGCCGCCAGGTGCAGTGCATCCGCGTGATGTCGGTGCCCCAGAACATCCGCCGCGGCCCAAAGGCATCGAACACCCGGTGCAGCGCGTCATGGATGGAGGGGAAAGGATACTGGTCGGTGGCATAGCCCGCCTGGCCGGTCGCCTTCACCGCGACATTCGGATGCTTCGCCAGCGCCAGCAGATCGGGCAGATGGCGATAGGCGGTCTCGGCCCCGGCCGTCCCGCGCGGCACGGCCATGTGGTCGATGCTGATCCGCAGGTCGGGGTGGCGATCGGCGATCTCCCCGACCCGGGGCAGGAAGGCGCCTGCCTGCAGCGACACCGGGATGCCCAGACGTTCCGCGACCGGAAACAGCCAGTCCAGCGTGCCATCGGTAGGCCAGGACTGCGACCGGGGATCGGAGAAGTAGAAGCGCAGCCCCTTCATGCCCGGCCGGCTCTTCCAGGTCTCGATCTTCGCGCGTTCGACCGGGTCGTCCATGTAGAACCAGCCCATGATGGCGAAGCGGTCGGGATGGGCGCGCGCCGCCTCCACCGCCAGTTCGTTCGAGTCGGGGTCCCACATGACCGGGTGGATCACCGCGCGGTCGACGCCGGCGGTATCCATGGCGGCCAGCGCCTCATCCTTCAGGAACGGCGTCTGGCGGTGATGGGCCGAGGGCGTGCCCTTGGTCCAGAGGTGGATCTGCGCGTCGGCGATCATCATGGGAGCGTTTCCTGGACGGTGTTTCCGGGCACACGGTCAGGGAAAGCGGGCGCGCCGGCAAGATGCGCGGATGGACAGTACAAGAACACAATACGAACATTCGGCGCGCGGAGCCAAATTTTCGCCGCCATGGCGGGGCGGGAGAATATTCAATTTCTCCACATTGCCATCAATACCCCGCGTGTGACAGTTTGCGCCCGAATCACGGAGAGCACACGGGTGGACGCACAGGCGACCAGCCTCGCCATGGGCGGAGCACAGACGAAGCAGCACACGGCCCGTACCTATAGCTGGCTGCCCTGGGCATGGGCGGCGCTGCTGATCGTGGTGCTGGCCTTCCTCATCATCTACCCGACCACGATGCTGCTGATCGGCGCGCTGACCACGGGCAACCCGGTCGTCGACGGCTACCAGCTTTCCGACCTCTCGATCGCCAACTTCCTGACCGTCGCGACCAACCCGAATGTCGCCGGCGCGCTGATGAACTCGCTGGTCGCCTGCGGCGGCGGGACGCTGCTTGCCGTGTTCATCGGCTTGTCCTTCGCCTGGGTGGTCGTGCGGACCAACACACCCTGCAAGGGGCTGATCGCCAGCGCCGGGATGCTGCCGCTGTTCGTCCCACCGCTGGTGGCGGGCGTGGCCTGGGCGATTCTCGGTTCCCCCAAGACCGGGCTGATCAACCTGCTGATGGCCAAGATGGGGCTGCCATTCCGGGTCGATCTCTATTCGATGACCGGGATGATCTTCGTCTTCGGTATCTACTACGCGCCCTACGTCTATATGTTCACCGCGGCGGCGCTGCGGAACATGGACCCGTCGTTGGAAGAAGCAGCCGAGATTTCCGGCGCCTCCGCCACCCGCACCATGGCGACGGTGACGTTTCCGCTGATCATGCCGGCGATCATCTCGGGCCTGCTGCTGTCCTTCATCGTCATGCTGGGCATCTATGGCATTCCGGCGGTGCTGGGCTCGCCCGCCAATATCTCCCTGCTGACGACCTATATCTTCGCGCTGACCGCCTGGTCGCCACCGCAGTACAACACCGCCGCCTCGGTCGCCGTGATCCTGATGATCGTGACCGGCGTGCTGGTCTACCTCCAGCAGAAGGCGATCTCGGGGCGCAGCTATACGACCGTGGCGGGCAAGGCGTTCCGCCCGCGCGCGCTGAACCTGGGGCCGTGGCGCTTCCTGACGCTGGGGCTGGCGATCCTGTATATCTTCATCGTCGTCGTGCTGCCGACCCTGGCGCTGATCGTCGCGGCCTTCCGGAAGTTCCTGTTCATCCGCGACATCCCCGCGCTGTTCGACATGAGCCAGTACAGCTGGATCCACTTCAACCGGATGTTCGACAACCCGCTGACGCTGCAATCGATCTACAACTCGATGTATGTCGGCATCCTGACCGCGGTCGTGGGCGGCATCCTGTCCTTCGCGATCGGCTACACGATCACCCGCACGCAGACGCCGGGCCGGCGCATCATCGACATCATCACCACGATCCCGGTCGCCATCCCCGGCCTGGTGATTGGCGTCGCCTATCTGTGGGCCTGGATCGGCCTGCCGGGCGGGCTGTACGGCACGTTCTGGATCCTCGCTTTGGCCTTCGTCGCCCGCTTCCTGCCCGACACGGTCAAGGCGCTCTCGACCTCCCTGATGCAGTTGCACAAGGAGCTTGAGGAAGCCGCCTGGGTCTGTGGGCGCGGCATGCTCGGCACGATCGGCACCATCGTCCTGCCGCTGGCCCGCCCGGGCGTCGTCGCCGGCATGACCCTGCTGTTCATTCTGGCGATCCGGGAACTCGGGTCGTCGCTGTTCCTGTATTCCAGCG
>CANJSR010000498.1 GCA_947476855.1 Acetobacteraceae bacterium | reverse complement strand
GGCGTCGCCGAAAGCTCGATGCGAGAGGTGATCGGCCGCACGCCGATCCAGCCGGCGCTGACCCAGGCCCGCGCGCAGATCGAAACCGACGTGCTGCGCCAGACGCAGCAGATCCTCGACCGCTACAAGGCCGGCGTGGAAATCACGCAGGTGCAGTTGCAGAAGGTCGATCCGCCGGCGGCGGTCATCGAAAGCTTCCGCGACGTGCAGCGCGCCAACACGGACGCCGAACGTATGCGGAACGAGGCCGACTCCTTCCGCAACGACATCGTCCCCCGTGCCCGAGGCGAGGCGGCGCGCATCGTCACCACGGCCGAGGGCGCGAAGCAGGCGGCGGTGGCACAGGCGACCGGTCAGACCCAGCGCTTCGACAACGTCCTGGCCGCCTACCAGCAGGCCAAGGATGTCACCGTGCGCCGGATGTATCTGGACGCGATGCAAGACCTGCTGACGCATACCCAGACGCTGATCGTGGATGACCGCATGAAGGGCCTCGTGCCGTTCCTGCCGCTGAACATGCCGGCCGCGGCCAATCCGCCCGTCAGACCCGCCGTCCCAGCCAATTCCGCCGCGGGAGCGATCCGATGAACCGCCTCTCCATCGCCGGGATCGGCGCCCTGGCCGTCGCCACCTTCGTCGGCGTCGCCAGCATGTTCACCGTCGAGCAGACCGAGAAGGTGCTGGTCGCGCAGTTCGGCCACGTCGTCCGCCTGATCGACAAGCCCGGCCTGAACTTCAAGATCCCGCTCATTCAGAACGTGATCGTGTTCGACAACCGCCTGCTGAACGTCGAGCTGCCGGGGGAGGAAATCATCCTGGGCGACCAGCGCCGGCTGATCGTCGACAGCTTCACCGTCTTCCGCGTCACCGACCCGCTGCGCTTCTATCAGGCGATCGGCCCGGTGCCCGATGGCATCCGCGGCCGCCTGAACTCGATCGTCACGTCGTCGCTGCGGCGCGTGATGGGCAGCCGCACGCTGCTCGACGTGCTCTCGGCAGACCGTGAGGAGATCATGGCCCTGATCGCCAGGCAGGTGAACACCGAGATGCAGTCGTTCGGCGTCAGCATCGTCGACCTGCGGATCAGGCGCGCCGACCTGCCCGAGGAGAACACGCAGGCGGTTCTGGCCCGCATGCAGTCCGAGCGTCAGCGCGTCGCCTCCCAGGCCCGCGCCGAGGGTGCCGAAGCATCCGCCCGCATCCGCGCCGACGCGGAAAAGGAACGGACCGTGCTGCTGGCCGACGCGCAGTCGACGGCCGACCGGGTCCGCGGTGAGGGCGAGGCGGAGGCGACGAACATCTTCGCCAAATCCTTTGGCAAGGATCCGCAGTTCTTCAGCCTCTGGCGCACGCTGGACGGTTACCGCGAAGCGCTGGGGAACGGCAATACAAGGCTGGTCCTGACCCCGGACAACGACTACCTTCGCTACCTTCAGGCTCCGCCGCCGCGGACCGAGCCCTGACAATATGGCGGGCCGCGTTGTCGCGGCCCGCCTGTCAGCCCATATGCGGTGCAAATTCCAGGGATCCGTGACCATGCGCCTGTTCCGCTCCGCTTCAGACCGCCCGGTCCTGGCCCGTTCGGTCCTGATCGGTCTTTCGTTGCTTATCCTGACGCCGGCCGCGATGCCGGTGGTCACGCCACCAGCCGCCGCCCGCGGCGCGCCCGACAGCTTCGCCGATCTCGCGGCCCGCCTGCTGCCGGCGGTCGTCAACGTCTCCTCCAGCCAGACCCCGCAACAGCAGCAGCAACGCCAGCAGCCGGGGCCGGAAATGCCGAATTTCCCGCCTGGCTCTCCGTTCGAGCAGTTCTTCAAGGACTTCTTCAACCGGAACCGCCCGCCGCCGGGCAACCGCGGCGAAGGCACGCCCCCGCGCGGGCCGGAACGGCGGGCGCAAAGCCTGGGGTCCGGCTTCATCATCGATCCGGAAGGGCTGATCGTCACGAACAACCACGTGATCGAGGGCGCGGACGAAATCTCCATCACCCTGCAGGACAACACGACGCTGAAGGCGACCGTGGTCGGGCGGGATGAGAGCACCGACCTGGCGCTGCTGCGGGTGAAGTCCGACAAGCCGCTGCCCTTCGTGGAGTTCGGGGATTCCGATACCTCCCGCGTGGGCGACTGGGTGGTCGCGATCGGCAATCCGTTCGGCCTGGGCGGCACCGTGACCGCGGGTATCGTTTCGGCCCGCGGCCGCGATATCAACTCCGGCCCCTATGACGACTTCATCCAGACCGACGCGGCGATCAACCGGGGCAACTCCGGCGGGCCGCTGTTCAACATGGAAGGCCAGGTCGTCGGCATCAACACCGCGATCTACTCACCATCCGGCGGGTCGATCGGCATCGGATTCTCGATCCCCTCCAAACTCGCCTCCAACGTCGTCAACCAGCTCAAGAACTTCGGGCAGGCTCGGCGTGGCTGGCTGGGTGTGCGCATCCAGCAGGTGACTCCCGAAATCGCCGAGAGCCTGGGGCTGAAGGAACCGACCGGCGCGATGATCGCCGGCGTGAATGAGGGCGGTCCGGCCGACAAGGCCAAGATCCGCGGCGGCGATATCGTCCTGAAATTCAACGGCCAGGACGTGAAGAACATGAGCGCCCTGCCCCGCGTCGTCGCCGATACCGAGGTCGGCAAGCAGGTGCCGGTCGTGGTCTGGCGCGACGGCAAGGAAGTGACGATCACCGCGACGCTGGGAGAGCGGCCGAACGACCAGCAACTGGCCGCCGACCGGAACGGCGGCAAGGGCGGAGAGGCGGCGCCCGCCAAGGCCCTGGAACTGGCGGGCCTTGGGATGAAGATCGCGCCCCTGACGGCCGAGGCGCGGGAAAAGTATCGCCTGGCCGAGGACAGCAAGGGCGTGCTGATCACCGAGGTCTCCGCCAGCGGCTCCGCCGCCGAGAAGGGCCTGAAGGCCGGCGACGTGATCGTGGAAGTGCAGCAGAACGAGGTCTCGACCCCCGCCGACGTGCAGCGCCGGGTCGAAGCCGCCCGCAAGCAGGAACGGAAGTTCGTGCTGATGCTGATCCAGGGACCGGAGGGCACACGCTTCGTGCCGCTGTCGCTGGCCCAGCCGAAGGGCAAAGGCTGAGGGGCTGAAGATAGGGGGCTGGGCTGACCGGCCCCCTCTTTCTCTCCGTCTTTGCGACTGTCCAGCGCCCCCTCTCTCCGTGACAGCGCTTGTCCAGCGCCACTTTCTCCATCATGGCGCGGAGCGACTTTCCCTCTCCGTCATGGTGCTGGGCGAGTTTCCCTCTCCGTTATGGCGCTGGGTGGGTTTCCCTCTCCGTCATGACGCTGGGTGAGTTTCCCTCTCCGTCATGACGCTGGGTGAGTTTCCCTCTCCGTCATGACGCTGGGTGAGTTTCCCTCTCCGTCATGACGCTGGGTGAGTTTCCCTCTCCGTCATGGCGCT
>CANJSR010000497.1 GCA_947476855.1 Acetobacteraceae bacterium | reverse complement strand
GGTAGAGCAGGGGAATCATAATCCCTTGGTCGGCGGTTCAAATCCGTCCGCCGCTACCATCCTTCCCCAAGGAATACCCTGGCGGGACATTCCGGGCGGAGGCCCGGGGTCAGAGGCTCTCGATCCATACAAACGTAATGTTCAGGCGACCGCCTGCGTCATGCCAGCAGGATCAGCCATGCCCCCGACCGGCGCGTCATGGCCGGCGACATCGGCCAGCAGAGACCAGATGCGATCCGGCAGCATCGGCACGTCAGGATCGTTCAGCAACCGGTCCAGCTCATCCAGCTTCCGCGCGTAATCGGCGTCCGTCATACGGTGGCCCTCCAGGCTCTATACCAGCCACCTTGCCTGTCGATCATGGCAAGGAAAGGGCGGCTTCATGTCATGAGATTGCTACCGGCCCGGTTACCAAAAGGTAAACGCCTAGTCCGAAGACACCACCGAGGGCGCCAGGGCGGCCACGCGGGCGGCGGGGTGGCCAGGATTGCGGAACCGAACCTCCCCCTCCGGCGCCGCGTCAGGCTCCCGCGCGCCGAACAACTCCATGCGGGAGACGAAGGAGACCGCGACCACCGACCGCGCCTCGGGGTCGGTCAGGAAGCGGCGGGCCTCGCCCTCCAGCTCCAGCCGGTCGCGCAGGCGGCGCCATTCCTCCCGGTCGGTGTCCTCCATGAACATGGCCAGGATGCCCGGCCGTTCGCCCGTCAGGCGGGCCGGGGCGACCGCCGCCATCCGCCGGCGCATGGCGGCGGCGATGTCGTTCTCCTGCCCCGCGCGAGCCGCCATCACGAAGACGCTGTTGCGGGCCGTGGTGACGGCCAGGTGGGCTTCCGGCCCGAATTCCTGCCGCAGGGAGGTCATCAGCCCCAGCTCCTGCGCCTGCGCCCCCGCGAGCAGCAGCGGATCGAGCCGCAACACGATCGCCTCGTCATGTTCCTGCCGCACGCGGGAAGCGAGCATCCCCCGTATCCGCGCATGCAGCGTGGCCAGCGCGCTGGTGTCGGCGTCCGCGTCTTCCGCGTCTCCGCGCAGCCCGGCGGGCAGCGTCATCTTCAGCAGATAGCGGCCGGGATGTTCGGCAAGCCAGGTCTGCAGGTCGGGGTCGATCCGGTCGGCGAGGCGGAACCAGGCGCTGCGGTGTACCCCCCTGCCCTCCTCGGCCGAGACGACGTCGCAGGCGACCTCGGCCAGCATGCCGTCCCGTGACAGCAGCAGGTCGAACGGCGCGCCGTCCTCCAGCCCGGCATGGACCACGTCGAAGCCGCGCGACTTGTGCAGCATGGCGGTCCGGACTTGGTGAAACAGCCCGATCAGCGTGCCCGTGCCCGTAAACGCCTCGGTCAGCGCAGCGCGCAGCCGTTCGCGGCCCGCGGGTGCCAGGGTGCGGGACAGGCGCACGGTCGCGGCGGCGAATCCGGCGATCATGGTTTCAGCGCCGGACGGCGGCCGGCCCGGATGGCGCAGGCGCTCGATCGTCAGCTCGATCGCATGGCGCTGTCGCAGCGCCTGGCCCGCGCGAGGGCCGCCCGTCGTGCGGTCACGAATCTCCGAGATTCGCCGAGACCAGCGCGGCCGTCCCACCAGGGTGACGAAGGCCTCGAGGTCACGGGTTTCGGCTGGTACGGAGAGCAGGACGGGCATGGGTTTGACGTTCAATATGACCGCGCCATACAGCCGGGAAAATTCCCGACCGTCAAGCTGGGTTATTCGGCGGCGCCCATGCGGTGGGCGCGCCCGTTGGCCTTTCCCCTTTCGCCCCCCCTGGCTACACTCCGGCACCGATCAGACCCAGGGGAACGACAAGATGGATTTCCACCTCGCACCGCAGCAGCGCGAAATGATCCAATCCGTGCGCGATCTCGCGCAGCGGGAATTCAAGCCGATCGCGCAACGCTGGATGGACGGCACCTTCCCGTGGGAGAACATGAAGAAGCTCGCCGCGCTGGGCGTGCTGGGCATGTCGGTGCCCGAGGAATATGGCGGCCTCGGCCTGCCGATCCTGGATACCGCCTTGATTTTGGAAGAAATCGCCAAGGTCGACTACGTGACCGCGATGGCCGTCCTGGGTGAGGCCGGGGTGCAGACCCGGGTGATCGCCCGCTACGCCCCGCCTTCGATCCGCGACCGCATCCTGCCCCGCGTCGTCTCGGGTGACTGCATCCTGGCGGTCTGCATGACCGAACCGCATGCTGGCACCGATGTCGCCAACTACCGCACGAATGCCCGCATCGTCGGTGACCGCGTCATCCTGAAGGGTACCAAGACCCTGATCTCCCGCGCCAAGGAAGCCGGGATGTTCGTGATCTTCACCCGCATCGACGGCAAGCCGGGCCGCGAGGGCATCGGCTGCGTCCTGCTGGAAGCCGGCACACCGGGCTTCGAGGTCACCGGCACCTATCACACCATGGGCGGGGAAAACCTGCACGAGATCCAGTTCAACGACTGCGAACTGCCGATCGAGAACCTGGTGATCCGCGACGACGGGTTCCGCAAGCTGCTGTCGGCCTTCAACACGCAGCGCTGCCTCAACCCCTCGATCTCCCTGGGCCTGGCCGAGGGCGCGTTCGATGAAGCGGTGAACTATGTCCGTGAGCGCACCGTGTTCAACAAGCCGATCGCCGATTTCCAGGGCATCCGCTGGAAGCTGGCGGACATGTACAAGGATATCGAGGCCGGGCGCGGCCTGCTGTATCGCGCCTGCCTGTCCGCCAACCCCTTCCCCGACCCGTTCCTCGCGGCGTCCGCCAAGATCTTCAACAATGAGATGTCGTTGCGGGTCACATCGGAAGCCGTGCAGGTGCATGGCGGGTTTGGCTTCACCGATGAATACCCGGTCTCCCGCCTGTATCGCGGCGCGCGCTACGGCTCGATAGGCGGTGGGGCGTCGGAGACGCTGCGCGACCTGATCGGCAAGAAGATCGTCGGCGACTTCGACGTGACCGACGGCATCATGGGCCTGGGAACCTTCTGACGTGCTGCTGATCGAGGCGGACGGAAAGGCCCTGTTCGTCTCATTGAGTAGCATAAAATTCTCTACGCTTGATTTATTATTGACTTGGGAGACAAGCTGTCATGAACAATAAATATGGCTCGCCTCCTCCGTTGACAGGCAGTGATATCATCATAGGGTTTCGCTTCACGGGCGGACTCGCAAAAAATGGCGAGATGAATTTCTACGAGGCTGGGCGCTATAGGTATGCTGCGGCCAGATTACTTTATACCGTCGAGCATTTTCGGCAGTCAGGAAAAGTATTGGAGCGTCTCACTACTGCAGTAAATGCGGATTTTCGAGTTTCAGCTCCTCAAAGTGGTTCATTTCTAGAGCAGGCTGTCTTATATGCAGCGCCATTCATAACTGACATCACTACTGTCCGGTTGACGGCGAACGAACCCTCGGTAGGCATCTGAAAAGAAGTGGCTTTCAGGCGTTTTTACGTGGTGTCGATTTGAAGT
>CANJSR010000496.1 GCA_947476855.1 Acetobacteraceae bacterium | reverse complement strand
TCGGCGCCGAGGCCGAGGTCGATTTCCGCATCATCTTCGCGCCCATGGTGAACAACAACGACGAAGCCCAGGCCTATGGCGACGCCGCCGCCGAACTGGTGGGGGAGGAAAACGTCAACCGCCACGGCAACCCCGGCATGGGATCGGAGGATTTCAGCTTCATGATGGAGCGGGTGCCAGGCGCGCACATCAACCTCGGCAACGGCGACAGCGCCGCGCTGCATAATCATCTGTATGACTTCAATGATGAGGCGATCCCGTACGGCGTCGCGCTGTACGCGAAAATCGTCGAGAAGAAGCTGCCGAAGACCGATCCGAATTTGTAGGGACCACACCCATGACCTTCATTCTCGGCCCCGAGGTCCAGCTTGACCGGCCCGCCTTCATCGACCCCACGGCACGCGTGTTCGGGCGCGTCTCGGCCGGGGAGGGCAGCAGTTTCTGGCCCTATTCCGTCATCCGGGCCGAGGGCGCTTCCGTCCGCATCGGCCGTTTCACCAACATCCAGGATGGCGCGGTGATCCATGTCGGCGGCGGCAAGGGGACGGTGATCGGGGATTACTGTTCCATTGCACACCGTGCCGTCGTGCATGGGGCGGAGGTCGGGGATGATTGCCTGATCGGCATCGGTTCCGTGGTGATGGACGGGGCCAAGGTCGGCAAGCGCTGTGTCATCGGCGCGATGGCGCTGGTGCCACCAGGCGCCGAGATCCCCGATGATTCCGTCGTCATGGGCGTGCCCGGCAAGGTGGTTGCCACGCGCAACAACTTCGTGGCGACGCGGCGCAACGCCCTGGTCTATTACCGCAACGCCCGCGCCTATGCCGAGGGCCGGCACGACGAGTGGCGCCAGGACGGCTTCCGCGCCTGGCGGGAGGAGATGAACAAGCGCCTCGCCGCCGGGGAGATCGTCGAGGCCTGATCACGGGGCCCGGAACGGACGGCCGTCGGCGCGACGCACGGACGCACCCCACCCCACCCCACCCGTCGTGGCAGCGCTCGGACGCCCCCGCCCGTCGTGGCAACGCACGGACGGCCCCCCTTCGTGGCAGCGCTCGGACACCCCCGCCCGTCGTGGAGACGCACAGACGCCCCTCCCCGTCGTGGCGGCCGCAGGGCCGCCATCCACGACTTCGCTGTCCACAACAAGAGAAAACCCTGGAAGACATCCCGGAGTCTGTCCTCGCGCGGGCTCCTCGCCGCACCCCACGGTTGCTACCCAAACCGGAGAATGATAAAGAACATATAGCGAACATATTCCCAGGCCATGCCCGACTACGCCGAACTCCAGGTCACCAGCCATTTCTCCTTCCTCCGCGGCGCGTCGGGGATGGAGGACTTGTTCGCCCGCGCCGCCGTCCTCGGCATCCCGGCGCTGGGTATCACCGACCGCAACACCGTCGCCGGCATCGTCCGCGCGCACCAGAGAGCCAAGGAAGCCGGCGTGCACCTGGTGCCCGGGTGCCGGCTGGACCTGACGGATGGCGCCTCGGTCCTGGTCTATCCCACCGACCGCCCGGCCTGGTCGCGCCTGTGCCGGCTGCTGACCATCGGCAAGGGACGCGCCGGAAAAGGCGCCTGCGCGCTGGGCTGGGACGATCTCGCGGACCATGCGACGGGACTGCTCGCCACCCTGTGTGACGGCGCCGACGCGGAACGGCTGCACCGCCTGCGCGACATCTTCGGCGACCGCGCCTACCTCGCTTTGACCCCGCGCCACCGCCCCAACGACGCCCTACGCCTGCAACGCTTGCAGGACCTGGCCCGCACCGCCCGCGTCGCCACCGTCGCCACGAATGACGTTCTGTATCACGCCCCCGGCCGCCGCATCCTGCAGGACGTGCTGACCTGCATCCGCGAGGGCTGCACCATCGACGACGCCGGCTTCCGCCGCGAACGCAGCGTCACCCGCCATTTGCAACCGCCCGCCGAGATGACCCGCCTGCTCTCCCGCCACCCCGACGCCCTCGCCCGCACGATGGAGATCGTGGACCGCGCCACCTTCTCCCTCGATACGCTGCGATACCAATACCCGCACGAGGTCCATATCCCCGGCCTGACCGCGCAACAAACCCTGGAACGCCTGACGTGGGAGGGGGCAACGAACCGCTACGGCCCCGTCCTGCCCGATGCCGTCACCAAGCAGTTGCGCCACGAACTCACCTTGATCGCGCAACTGGACTACGCGCCGTATTTCCTGACCGTGGACAGCATCGTCCGCTTCGCACGATCTCGAAACATCCTGTGCCAGGGCCGCGGATCGGCCGCCAACTCCGCGGTCTGCTACGTTCTCGGCATCACCTCGATCGACCCCACCCGATCCGGCCTGCTGTTCGAACGTTTCATCAGCGCCGAACGCCGCGAACCGCCCGACATCGACGTGGATTTCGAGCATGAGCGGCGGGAGGAAGTCATCCAGTGGATCTACGAGACGTATGGACGCCATCGCGCCGCCCTGTGCGCCACCATCATCCGCTATCGCGGCCGCGGCGCCGTGCGCGATGTCGGCAAAGCGCTGGGGTTGAGCGAGGACGTGACCGCCGCCCTCGCGTCACAGATATCCCATTGGGGCGCGGATGAAATCACCGAGGATCACATCACCGAGCTGAACCTGAATCCGAACGACCGCCGCCTGCGCCTGACGATCGAACTGACCCGCGCGCTGGTCGGATTCCCCCGTCATCTGTCGCAACATCCGGGTGGTTTCGTTCTGACTCAAGACCGGCTTGACGAACTGGTTCCGATCGAGCCCGCGGCGATGAAGGACCGCCAAGTCATTGAGTGGGACAAGGACGATATCGAAACCCTGCGCTTCATGAAGGTCGATGTCCTGGGCCTCGGCATGCTCGGCTGCATGCGGCGCGCCTTCAATCTTCTGGCGGAGCATAAGGACATTCGTATCGACCTGGCCGACGTGCCGGCCGAGGACCCCGCCACCTACGAAATGATCCAACGCGCCGACACGCTCGGCACCTTCCAGATCGAGTCCCGCGCGCAGATGTCGATGCTGCCGCGCCTGAAGCCTCGGACCTTCTACGACCTGGTGATCCAGGTCGCGATCGTCCGCCCCGGGCCGATCCAGGGCGACATGGTGCACCCCTATCTGCGCCGCCGCGAAGGCATCGAGCCCGTCGAGTACCCCACGCCGGAGCTGCGCCGCGTGCTGGAAAAGACCCTGGGCGTACCGTTGTTCCAGGAACAGGCGATGCAGGTCGCCATCGTCTGCGCCGGCTTCACGCCAGGAGAAGCCGACTCCCTGCGCCGCTCCATGGCGACGTTTAAGTTCACCGGCGGCGTGCATCATTTCCGCGACAAGATGATCTCGGGCATGACGGATCGCGGCTATACGGCGGAATTTGCGTCTGAAACCTTCTCCCGCATCGAGGGCTTCGGCAGCTATGGTTTCCCCGAGAGCCACGCGGCGAGTTTCGCCCTGATCGCCTATGCCTCCGCCTGGAT
>CANJSR010000495.1 GCA_947476855.1 Acetobacteraceae bacterium | reverse complement strand
GGCGCGGAACGCCAGGCGGCCAATCCGGCCCATGCCATTGATGCCGACACGCACGGTCTAACGCCCTCCCGCGGGCGCCAGCGCGCCGCCGATCTCATCCAAACGCCGCTTCATCGCCATCCGGTCCAGAGAGGCAAAGGGCAGCGCCGCGAAGATTTCCAGCCGCCGGCGCAGGCTGGCGTAAAGCTCATTCAGCATCGTCGCTTCCTCGGCCGGGGAGCCGTGGAACTTGGCCGGGTCCGGCAGCGGCCAGGCGGCGGTCACCGCGATGCCGCCGAAATCCGGGCAGGCCTGGCCGGTCAGCGTGTCACAGAGCGTGATGACGAAATCCATGCGCGGGGCGGAGGGGCCGGTGAACTCGGTCCAGGACTTGCTCCGCAGCCCGGTCGTATCGTGATCCAGGGCGCGCAGTTTCTCCAGCACGGCCGGATTGGGCGCCGGCGCGGGGTCCGATCCGGCGGACCAGACCGCAAACCGGGTGCCGCCGATCCGGCGCAGGATCGCCTCCGCCATGATCGAGCGGGCGGCGTTGTGGGTACACAGGAACAGCACGTTGAAGGCGGGGGTCATGCGATCGTCCTCGGGCAAGGGCAACAGCCGGGCGATGTCGCCGCAGAGTTCCGGCCGGCCGGCGCAACAGGTTTCGGTCAGGAACACGATCAGGTTCCGCAGTCCGACGAAGCGGACGGCGTGGATGATCCGGCGGCCTTGGCGCGTGGCCTGGGTCAGGCCGGCCCGTTCCAGCGCCGCCAGATGGAAGGACAGGGTGGAGGCAGGCACGCCGAGGCGGGCGGCGATCTCCCCCGCCGGCAGACCGTTCGGCCCCTCCGCCATCAGCAGGCGCAGCAGGTCGAGCCGGGTTTCCTGGGCCAGGGCGGTGAGGATCAGGGCGGCGTCCGTCGATTCCATAATTCCACGTTAATAGAAATATCGGCGCCCGCAACCGGGGAAACGACCGGTCTTGAAACTGTCACATCGCGGTGGCTCTGGCTTCCCGCCCCCGGATCACCCACGATGCCCCCATGCTGGCCTTTGCCACCCTGCTGGAGCGTCTGGTCTTCACCCCAGGCCGCAACGACAAGATCGCGTTGCTGCGCCATTATTTCGCGACCCAGCCGGACCCGGACCGGGGCATCGGCCTGGCGGCGATCACCGGAGACCTGACCTTCACCGCCGCCAAGCCCGGCCTGATCCGCGCCCTCGCGGCCGACCGCATGGATCCCGTGCTGTTCGGCTGGTCCTACGACTATGTCGGTGACCTGGCGGAAACCGTCGCGCTGATGTGGCCCAATCGGTCTGATGATATCCCGCCGCCGCGCCTTGCCGATGTGGTCCAGACGCTGGAGGCGGCGCCAAAGGCGGCCCTGCCCGGCATCGTGGCGGGGTGGCTGGACGTCTGCGATGCCTCAACCCGGCTCGCGCTGTTGAAGCTGATCACCGGGGGGCTGCGGGTCGGCGCCTCGGCCCGCATCGCGCGCATCGCGCTGGCGGCTTTCGGGCAGGTCTCCCCGGACGCGGTCGAGGAAATCTGGCACGGCCTGGCCCCGCCTTACGAACCCCTGTTCGCCTGGCTGGAAGGGCGTGCCCCCCGCCCCGATCCCGCCGGCGCGCCGGTGTTCCGCCCCCCGATGCTCGCCCATCCGCTGGAGGACGACGACCACGCCACGCTCGATCCCAAGGACTGGCGGGCGGAGTGGAAATGGGACGGCATCCGCGTGCAGCTTGTCGCCGCCCCCGGCGGGACGCGCCTGTTCTCCCGCGGCGCCGAGGACATTTCCCCCGCCTTCCCCGACATCCTGACCGGGATCGACTTCCAGGCGGTGCTGGATGGCGAACTGCTGGTCGTGCGCGACGGCCAGGTCGCCCCCTTCGCCGATCTGCAACAGCGGCTGAACCGCAAATCCGTCACCGCCGCGATGATGAAGCGCCTGCCCGTGCTGGTCCGCGCCTATGACCTGTTGTTCGATGGGGCCGAGGACCTCCGCCCCTTGCCCTTCGATGAACGGCGCAGGCGCCTGGAGGCCTGGATGGAACGGGTCCGGCCACCCAATGTCGATCTGTCCCCCCTGGTGCCGTTCACCTCTATGGCCGAACTTTCCGCCCTGCGCGACGGCGCCCGCGCCGCGTCGATCGAGGGGCTGATGCTGAAGCGGGCCGACAGCGCCTATGTCGCCGGGCGGGTGAAGGGCCTGTGGTGGAAGTGGAAGCGCGGGCCGCTGACCATCGATACCGTGCTGATGTATGCCCAGAGGGGGCACGGCAAGCGCGGCTCCTTCTACTCCGACTACACGTTCGGGGTCTGGCGCGACGCCGAACTGGTGCCGGTCGGCAAGGCCTATTTCGGGTTCACGGACCAGGAATTGGTCTTCCTCGACCGCTGGGTGCGCGCCCACACGACCAACCGTTTCGGCCCGGTGCGGGAAGTCGAGAAGGCCCTGGTCCTGGAAGTCGCCTTCGACGCGGCGCAATTGTCGAACCGGCACAAATCCGGCGTGGCGCTGCGCTTTCCCCGCATCGCCCGCATCCGCGCCGACAAGCCGGCCGCGGAAGCGGATCGCCTCGAAACCTTGATGGCCCTGGTCGAAAACCCTGTTTGATCCGGACGCCGGCCGGCCCATATTGACGATCACAAATCAGGGAGAACATCATGCCGTTGGTCACCAACACCACCAAACACCGCCTGCTGGGCGGGCAGATGGCGCTGGGCTTCGGCGTGCATCACCTCCGCACCAGCGCCACCCCGCTGGTCGCCGCCGCCACCGGGCATGACTGGATGTTCATCGATGCCGAACACGGCGCTTTTTCGATCCAGGAGATCACGCAGCTCTGCATCGCCGCCCTGCCGACGGGCGTAACCCCGATCGTCCGCGTCTGCTCCGGCGCGATCGACGAGGCCACCCGCGCGCTGGACAACGGCGCCCTGGGCATCGTCATGCCGCATGTCGATACCGCCAAGCAGGCGCGGAAAATCGCCGACGCCTTCCGCTATCCCCCCGCCGGCTCGCGCAGCTGGGGCGGCCCGCCAGCCGTCTACGGCTACCGCCCGCCGGCCACCGAGGAAGCGCAGAAGGCCATCAACGCCGAGATCCTGACGATCGTCATGCTGGAAAGCCCGGAAGCGATCGAGAACGCCGCCGATATCGCCGAGGTCGATGGCATCGACGTGCTGTTCATCGGGACCTCTGACCTGACCGCCTCGATGGGCATTTCCGGCCAGATGGGGCACCAGAAGGTGATCGACGCCTACCAGACCGTCGGCGACGCCTGCAAAAAGCACGGCAAGATCCTGGGCATGGGCGGGGTGTATGACACCGAAAACGCCTCCCGCTATGTCGGCATGGGCGCGACCTTCATCCTGACCGGGTCCGATCATTCCTACATGGTCGCCGGCGCCGACCAGCGCGTCAGCTTCTTCAACGGCCTGACGACGGCCCCCTCGGCCGGCGCCGTCGCCAAGGCGCC
>CANJSR010000494.1 GCA_947476855.1 Acetobacteraceae bacterium | reverse complement strand
TCCGCGCAGTCTGCCTAGGGACTGTCGGGAATTTCGTGTGTGGTCGGTCATGATGGGAAAGAAGGAGCCACCCCATGGCCAGACGGAAAGAGCCACAGATACCTGATGCGGTCCTGGACCAGTTGCTATCCGGGACGGCAGCGAGCACTGCGTTCGACCGTGGCACAATTCGCCGTCCTATTCGGCGAACGTTTCACCCGGGCCATGGCATAACCGTGTCGTTCAACCGACCGGCCATACACGGAATTTCAGACACCCCCTTCCTATCCAGATTGTCGCGCTGCACTTGGCCGAGGCGATCACGAGCCGTGCAGACGAAGGCATCAAACCACGCTGCCAAAAATCCACGCAGAAAGCGCTATTTTGGCGCCCATGATTCTCCCATGATTCTATAGTGATCTTCTATCAGAAGAGCATCGCTGCCCGAGACGAGATCCCTCCAGGCGGCTTTCCGTGACAATGGGTCAGGCATCCTTCTGAGGACTTCCCGCTTCAGGTATGGGAACCCCATTTGCTCGACCAGAGGGCGCCAGAGGTGGATGGTCGGGTTGAGTGGAAAGTGTCGATCCGGCGCGGCAGCTGAGAAGCGTGGCCCTAGCGCCATGCGCGTAGCGGGGTCGATCATGCTGCGAATGGTTGCGTAGTCGAAGAGGCAGCCGCAGACGTTTCCGTCCGCCAGCGCCTGCGGCGTGAGCGCTACTTCTCCAGTCTGCACGATGCGCCATTTGCTGCGCGAATCACGAAAGCGCCCGAGATGCGCGCCAACTGAAGCCACCGCCCGTTCGCCACGAGCGAGGAGCAGATAAGATTGCAGGTGCGGCCTTGGCGCGACGCTTTCGGTCATCCCGAATAGGCCGTCCCCAGCACCGCGCCACGCATCCACTATAGGCTCTATCGGGCGTATCGGACCCAGCACACTGTCATTGGCCAGAAGAAGCTCGCGCGGCACCCCAAGGCGCTCCTTCACGATCGGCCACGCATCCCGCCAGGCCCCGAAGTCGAGTCCCCTGTTCGGCCGCCGGATTAGCAGCACGGCGTGCTCACCAACGGCGTCCCAATCGGCAACGGGAACGGCCGAGTTCGTGATGAAAACTATGGAGAAGCCCTGCCGCGCCCACAACGCGCATTGGTTCCTGACCATCGATGAGACGCGGCCGGTCGGAGACCAGTGGAGGAAAAGAGCAACCGAGGGTCGGAGGTGCCGTGCGCGTCCCCACTCAACGGATGCCGCGCATGTCGGCAATGGCAGGACCGTGTCGAGCAGAGCCGCCGCCGACACCTCGGAAGCCACCTTAGCCAGACGCAAGAGGTGCCGGGGACCCGAGCGTGTGCCTAAACCGTGCCACAACCTGCT
The DNA here is from genome assembly GCA_947476855.1 of Acetobacteraceae bacterium. The sequence continues at coordinate 2,115 of CANJSR010000494.1, read as the reverse complement.
GAGCGAGGGGCCCCTCGGCACCACGGGAACAACGCGGTAGGCCACGCTCGCTGCCGACTCGCAGCTTGGAGTTTGCATGAGAGTGACAGGCAGAACCGGGTCGGTGGCTTCCGCTATTCCGCCATCGCGTAGTGGTGCTGACCTGAACGATCCGCGGTCCGTGCCGGAACCACACGCTGATTTGCCAGCGGCGCGAATGCGGCCCCTCCGGGGATGGTTCGAAACATCATCGCTAGCGCCCGAAGCATCTCTCGGGCTTCGGCCGCTTCCAGTTCATTATAAAGTCGCATCATCTCCAGCCCCTCGGCCAGACGCTGCGCCTCCTCCATCAATGCCGCACTCGACCTGTCTTCGTGGCCTGGCCGTTGGGACATACCAAGGTATGCGTCCAGCCCGTGGGTAAGCAATGGCACCGATGTTCCAAGCGCATTAGCGATCAGAAAAAGGGCACGAAGTGGTAGTCTATTTCGACCAGATTCATATTTTTGAACTTGCTGAAAGGTCATTTTAAGAGCTTTAGCTAGATCAGCCTGCGTCATTTTGCGAAGGACACGCAAACGCCGGATGCGCTGACCAAGTGCCTCGTCCAGTTCTGTGGCCCTACCGCGGCGATCGTTACGGACTACAGAGTCGACATCCAATTGAACCATGATGTGTTGATCCCAAGACGAGTTGAAGGGAGGACGACCGGTGGCCGTCTAATCACTCTAAGAAAGTAGACCGCTTTCCCGAGCAGCGACCTGAGCGAGGAGAGACAGCGCGTCGTGGTAGTAGCTTGCTGGCTCACCCGCTGGCGGCGGCAGTGCTGTTGGCGATCCGCCAGCTGCCCTGAGAACCAGCGCAGCGATTGCGCGGATTCCCGGGCCTGCGGCATAGGGCGAGATCGCGTCCGTGGTTAGCACGGTCCACGCTGGGAGATGCGGCTGGGCCGGATCCGTCCAAAAGGACGCCGTTGACGCCAACAGATCCGCATTGAATCGGCGGGCCCATACTAAGTGAAGCGGTACCCTGATGGCGTCGTAGCTGAAGCGATCCCCCATGCCGGGGAGGATTGAAACGCGACCATCCGATCGCGAAACCGTCACCCAGTCTGGTGTTAGCCCCCACCTACCGAAACGCGCATGCGACACCAGGCGGCCGCCTTCAGCGCAAAGCCGAGACCAGACTTGATCGGGCAGTACAGCGCTGAGCGCGTCTAGGGCTGGGAATACGTAGTAGGACGGGTTCGCAACTGTGAATTGGGTACGCTCGAAGCCCCAGGCTCCTGGCAGTAGAACTATCCTGTCAGCGACGGAGCGAATCAACAGACGGCGGATATCGGCCGCCGCCGCGAGAGCTATGGGGTATAGCTCATCGGCTGGCCAGCGCCTCGCTGCTCGTAATAGAGCCCAAGCATAGTAGAGATCGGCATCAGTTGCGTTATTAGGATCGTCTACAACACCACCCGAGTCCGTCCTATACCGCCATGCCAGAAGATTGTCCGGGCGGACGGCCAGGTTCGTCCGGGTCCACCTCAGTATACGGAGAAATGCCTCCCGATCGCCATGATGCTCTGCTAGCAGCAGACCCCAGGCCTGCCCTTCAGAATAAGTTGCTGTTGGGCGCTCGGGATCAACGATGCGCCCCGTGCCGCTGACGAACCGCGACTTGAACGCAAGCCAACTTGTGCCAGTGCCGATTCCGGCCGCACCTGATTTTCGGTACGGCACCAACAATGATACGGACAGCGCCGCCGCCCCCATGGGGAGCAAAGAACGACGCTGCATGCCGGCCGGGCGACTTTTATCGTTTCTAAAAACCATTCTCGATGTATGGCGGAAAGCAGACAGACCATCGCACAGATTTGTGTGGCCTTTAGGATCGCTGATGGGCCTTTTCCATGAGTGGGTACCTCATTTGTGACGATTTTGCGAGATTTTCCAATGTGTAGATTTAATAGGTTACCGGGCACTCATTCCCGACTACTCTACGCGGGATGCGGCCCAAGGTAATTGCTCACCCCCATCCGTTGTAATTTGGCTTGACACGGTCACGGCTGGTTCGATTCACCGGCGTGTGTGGACCGCGCAACCCTTCTCACGCTCTCGCGCGATGACCTGATTGCCCTGCTCGAAG
>CANJSR010000493.1 GCA_947476855.1 Acetobacteraceae bacterium | reverse complement strand
GGCCTCGGCCGTGATTTCGCGCATGCGCTGGATGTCTTCCTGGTTCGCGTCTTCCAGGTTCAGCGCGCGGTCGCCCATGACATAGACCCGCATCGGGGCGTGCGGCAGCAAAGCGCAGAAGTCGATGTCGTGCTTCTTGCGTTCCAACGCGGTCAGATATTCGGCGAAGGTTTCCCAATCCCAGGTGAGGCCTTCATGCAGGCAGGGGCCGGGGATGTCCTCGACCCCTTCCATCAGGGCGATGACCGCTTCCTGGGTGTTCGGGCGCACGGGCGCGAAGCCGACGCCGCAATTGCCCATGACCACGGTGGTGACGCCGTGCCACGACGAGGGGGCAAGCTGGGTGTCCCACGCGGCCTGGCCGTCATAATGGGTGTGGATGTCGACGAAGCCGGGCGTCACGGCCAGGCCCTTGGCGTCGATTTCCTCGGCGCCCGATCCATCGACCTTGCCGACCGCGGCGATCCGGCCGTCCTTGACCGCGATGTCACCAGTGAAGGGTGCGCCGCCGTTGCCGTCCATCACTGTCCCGCCACGAATGACGAGATCATATTCTTTTGCCATCTGTCCTGGCTCCCACTTTTGTGGTGGGAGTTTCGGGCGTCGGGGCTCGGCTGGCAAGTCCGCGCCTTGTTCCAACAGGACAATCGAATTTTACGCCGGGACGGCTCCTCCCGTCCTGGCCGGGCCTGACCCGGCCATCGCCAGGGAGTCTGTCGGTTGTTTTTCGAATAATTTCAACCAACTGCGTGCTCGGCCATGGGCGGGTCGAGCCCGCCCATGACGAACAGCGGCCAGGTTTGATCGCCCGGCCCGTTCCCGCCGTTACTTCGGGAACTTGCCCATCATCACCGAGACGTCTCGCGCCATGTCGAGGCCCTGTTCCATCGTCATGTTCGTCGCGCGGATGAAGGTGCGCTTGGTCTGCCACAGATACTCGGGCTGCCAGCTTGCGAGTTTCTCGGCCATCGCCATCGCCTCATCCATCAGCTTGTCATCCGGCACCACCCGGTTGACCAGGCCGAGTTCATAGGCCCGCGCCGGCAGCATGTTGTCGCACATCGTCAGGAACTCAAACGCGACCTTGCGCCCCATCAGATGTACAGCCTGCGCGGTCACGGTCGTCGCGGTCAGGCCGGCCTTCAGCTCCGGATAGCCGAACCGAGCGCTTTCCGCGGCAACCGTCAGATCGGACCCAAACGCGAGCCCCGCGCCCGCGCCCAGCGCATAGCCATGGACAGCCGCGATGATCGGCTTCTCACACCGGCCCAAAGCCTTCGTCAGGGTGATCCCATGTTCCCCATGCTTGATCAGGTTCGGCCGGTTCTCCGCCGTCAACGGCCGCGGCGTCGAAGTATCCGCCCCCGCGCTGAATGCTCGGCCGTTCCCCCGCAGGATCACAACGGTGCAACTGTCATCATGATGCGCGGCATTCAACGCCTGCGTCAGCGACACGACCAGATCGTGGTTAAGCGCGTTCAGCTTGGTGGGGCGGTTCAAGGTCAGCACGCGGATCGGGCCGCGGTCTTCCGTCAAAAGTACGTCGTCCATGGAATGTTTCCTTTCCGTATTCAGTCAAGTTGCACGCCGGCGGCCTGCACAATCGGTCCCCATTTCGCCAGATCGGCCTTGAGGAACGTGCCAAGCGTCGCGGCGGTGGAATCGGTGGCGGGGTCAACGCCGACATCGCGCATACGCTGCGCAACGACCGGGTCCTTCAACGCCGTCGTCAGGGCCGCATTCAGTTGCGCGATGATCGGGGCAGGGGTCTTCGCCGGCGCGAACAGCCCGAACCAGGCGGAGCACTCGAACCCCTCGAACCCTTCCTCCCGCATCGTCGGCAGATCGGGCAAAGACCGTGTGCGGGTCACCGATCCGGAGGCCAGCGGGCGGATCGCCCCGGCCTCGATCTGCGGCAGGCTGGTGGGCGTGCCCTCGAACACCATCGGGATCTGACCTGCGACCAGGTCGTTCATCATCTGCCCGCCGCCGCGATAGGGGACATGGGCGACATCCATGCCGCCCACACGGGTCTTCAAAGCCTCATTGCACAGATGTCCCATGCTGCCGAGCCCCGGAGAGCCGTAGCTGAACTTGCCAGGGCTCGCCTTGATCAGGGCGATCAGTTCCTTGACGTTCTTCGCCGCGACGGACTTGTGCACCGACAGCAACAGGGGAATGTCCCCGATCAGCCCGACCGGTTCAAAGTCCTTCACCGGATCGTAGCCGATCGTTTTGTACAGCGACGGATTGATCGAGTGGGTGGAAACCGTCGCCAACCCCAGCGTGTAGCCGTCGGGCGGCGACTTCGCCACGGCTTCACTGCCGAGCTTGCCGCCGGCGCCGGCGCGGTTGTCGACGATGACCTGCTGGCCGAGACTCTCGGTCATGCGCGCGCCGAGGATGCGGGCGACGATGTCGGAGGGGCCGCCGACCGCGAAGGGCACGATCATGCGGATTGGTTTCGACGGAAATTTGTCCTGCGCCAATGCCGGCATGGCGATGGCAACACCCACAAGGACCCCGAGGAAGCGTTTGATCATCACAGCGCTCCCTATCGCGTCTTGGGAATTTCAAACCCGGCGTCACGCTCGATGTGCTTCACGATCGTGGTCAGGTCGTCCTTCGCCGCGCCGCGGTGCATGGCGTGCTTGAAGACAAGACGCGCGGCCTCACACACCCACATCGGGACGCCGAGGTCCTCGCCCTGCGCCACCGCCAGGTCGATGTCCTTCATCAGGATGTGCATTTCGGCGCCGAAATTGAATTCCCGGTTCAGCACCGCCAGCGGGAATTTTGTTTCGGTGGCGCTGTTGCGGCCGCTGCCGGCGTTGATGGCGGAGACCATCACCTCGGGCGACAAGCCGCCCTTGGCGCCCATCACGAAGGCCTCGGCCGTGGCGGCCAGGGCAACGGCGGACAGGATGTTGTTCGTCAGCTTCAGAACCTGCGCCGCGCCCGCCTTGTCGCCGGCCACGGTCACCGTCTTGCCCCACAGCGCGATCAGCGGCTTCACGGTTTCCACCGTCGCCGGATCGCCGGACACCATGACCGACAGCGTGCCCGCCCGCGCGCCCGGCGGCCCGCCCGAGATCGGGCAATCCACCACGGTCACGCCGCGGGCGTTCATCGCCTGCTCAACCTCCTTCACGAAGGGCACGCCGACGGTGCAGGTATTCACCAGCACTTTCATCGCCTTGCCGTGGATCAGCCCGTCATCGCCAAAGGCCACCGCGCGGAACGCGGCCAAGGTGGGGAGGGAGACGAACACCGTCTCACACCGGTCTGCCAGATCGCGCGGCGACGTCGCTCGGCGTGCCTGGCGGTCCAGCAGCGGGCGCATGGCGGCTTCGTTGATGTCGTAGATCGTCAGGCCGTGCCCGCCATCCATCAGCTTGGTGGCCATGGGCTGGCCCATGTTCCCGACACCCAGGAATCCCGCTTCCATCTCTTTGTCTCCTCCGTCGCGTCCGGTGGCTTCCTTGAAGTCACCGCGTTCATCC
>CANJSR010000492.1 GCA_947476855.1 Acetobacteraceae bacterium | reverse complement strand
GCGGAAAAGATCGTCAAAGCGGTGCGGGAGGCAGCCTGACATGGCCATCCTGGTCGACGCCAACACCACCGTCATCACCCAGGGCTTCACCGGCTCCCAGGGGACCTTCCACACCGAGCAGGCGATCGCCTACGGCACCAAGGTCGTGGGGGGGGTGACTCCGGGTAAGGGCGGCTCCACCCATCTGCATCTGCCGGTCTGGGATACGGTCTGGGAAGCGACGCAAGCGACGCGGGTCGATGCGACCGGCATCTATGTCCCCCCGCCCTTCGCGGCCGATGCGATCCTGGAGGCGATCGACGCCGAAATCCCGCTGATCGTCTGCATCACCGACGGCGTCCCGGTGCTCGACATGGTGCGCGTGAAGCGGGCGCTCACCGGCTCGCGCTCCCGCCTGATCGGACCGAACTGCCCGGGCGTCATCACCCCCGGCGCCTGCAAGATCGGCATCATGCCAGGCCACATCCACCGCCCCGGCAGCGTCGGCATCGTCTCCCGTTCCGGCACCCTGACCTATGAGGCGGTCGCCCAGACCACCGCCGCCGGCCTCGGCCAGAGCAGTTGCGTCGGCATCGGCGGCGACCCGGTGAAGGGCACCGACTTCATTGAAATCCTCGAAATGCTGCTGGCCGATCCCGAGACGAAGCAGATCGTCATGATCGGAGAGATCGGCGGGGAGAGCGAGATCGAGGCGGCCGAGTTCCTGAAGCGCGAAACCGTCAAGAAGCCGACCGTCTGCTTCATCGCCGGCGCGACCGCGCCTCCGGGCCGGCGCATGGGCCATGCCGGCGCGGTGATCAGCGGCGGGCGCGACACGGCCGAGGCCAAGATGGACGCCATGCGTTCGGCCGGCGTCCATGTCGCCCGCAACCCCTCCGCCCTGGGCAGTACCATGCTGGACGCGCTGAAGGGCTGACCCATGCACCGGATCACGCGCCGCGTTTTCGTGACATTGCTGGCAGGAGCACCCGCCATGGCCACCGCCGCCGATAAATCCGCCTGGGACTTCCGCTTCCCCGCCATCGATGGCGGGGAACTCGATTTGGCCGCCTACAAGGGCCGCGTCCTTCTGGTGACCAACACCGCGAGCTTCTGCGGCTACACCTATCAGTATGAAGCCCTGGAGAAGCTGCATGACACCAAGGCCGCCGCCGGCCTGACCGTGATCGGCGTCCCCTCCGGCGACTTCAACCAGGAATCGGCCGACAACGCGACGGTCAAGACCTTCTGCGAAACCCGCTTCGGGATCGAATTTCCCCTCACCGCCATCTCTCCCGTGCGCGGACCCAAGGCCACGCCGTTCTATGCCTGGGTGAAGCAGCAGAAGGGCTGGGAGCCGGCCTGGAACTTCAACAAGGTGCTGATCGGCCGCGACGGCCGCATCCTTGGCACCTACGGGTCTGGGGACGAGCCCGGCGCCGGCAAGCTGGGCGTCGCCATCGAGGCCGCGCTGAAGGGCTGACGCGGCCCCGGCATTCCCTGTAAAACCCGCCCCCATGAGCTGGACCCGCCCGGGCGGCGGCGAGCGCCGCGCCTATCACCACGGCAACCTGCGTGAGGCGCTGGTCGAGGCCGCCCTGCGCCTGATCGCCGAAAAGGGCACCGCTGGCTTCACCGTGGCCGAGGCCGCGCGCCTCGCCGGTGTCAGCCCCGCCGCGCCCTACCGCCATTTCCGTTCGGCCGAGGACCTGATCGCGGAGATCGCCCTGCGCGGCTTCGACCGGCTGAACGTCGCCCTGCGCCGGACCTGGAATGGCGGCATGCCCGACCCGGTGCGCGCCTTCGAGGCGATGGGCCGGACCTACCTGGCCTTCGCGCGGGAGGAACCGGCCTTCTATGCCGCGATGTTCGAATCCCGCCTGCCGCCCGATGCCTCCCCAGGCATGCAGGTGGCCGGAGACCGTGCGTTCGGCGCGCTGCGGGAGGCGGCGGAGCACCTGTGCGCCCGCCTGCCGCCCAACCGCCGCCCGCCGTCCCTGATGGTCGCGCTGCATGTCTGGTCGCTCGCCCATGGGGTGGCTTCGCTGTTCGGCCGCCCCGACCCTGCCCGCCGCAAGCTGCCGATGTCGCCCGAGGAACTGCTGGAGGCCGGGGTGCTGCTGTACCTCCAGGGCCTGGGCCTGGCCGGCGGGACGTCCCCCGCCTGAGCCGAAAGGGCCGGCCGGGAATAACCGGCTTCGTCACGCGTCCGTGATTTTGACCTCTGGCGTTTTTGGCCAACCATCCCCAGACTCCGATATCCGCCGAACCCAGCCTCCGCCCGTCGGTCCGGCCGCGGGGCACACAGAAAACCAAGGGAGATTCCACATGCAGCTCTCACGTCGCGCCGCCCTGGCCGGTACCGCCGCCGTTGCCCTGTCCCCGCTCGCGGGGCGTGCCGCGCAGGCCGCCCAGGCCCTGTCCGGCCAGCAGGCGCCGGCCTATTACCGCTTCAAGGTGGGTGACCTGGAGGTCACCGCCATCAATGACGGCTTTGCCTCCCGCCCGCTCGACGGGTTCATCAAGAACGCCAGCCTCGACGACGTGAAGGCCGTGCTGGGCGCCGCCTTCCTGCCGACCGACAAGATGACGATCCCCTTCACGACGCTGGTCGTGAACACCGGGCAGAAGCTGGTGCTGATCGACTCGGGCAACGGCAACACCGGCGCGCCGACGACCGGCACCTGGATGACCAACTTCAAGGCCGCGGGCTTCGATCCGGCCAATGTCGACGCCGTCATCATCAGCCACTTCCATGGCGACCACATCAACGGCCTGCGCCTGAAGGACGGGACCGAGGTGTTCCCGAAGGCCGAGCTGATGGTGCCGGCGACGGAATGGGCCTTCTGGATGAGCGATGACAGGATGAATGCCGCGCCCGAGGGCATGAAGCCGGCCTTCGCCAATGTCCGCCGTGTCTTCGGCCCCAAGGCCAAGGACGTCACCCAGTTCCAATGGGGGAAGGAGCCGATCACGGGCATCACCGCGCTCGACGCGCATGGCCATACGCCGGGGCATACGGCCTTCGCGGTCGCCTCGGGCACCGGCAAGCTGCTGGTGATGTCGGACACGACCAACAACCCGGTCCTGTTCGCGCGCAAGCCGGAATGGACCGCGGTGTTCGACATGGACGGGGAAGAAGCGATCAAGTCGCGGCGGAAGATGCTGGACATGGCCGCGACCGACCGGATGCAGGTCTCGTTCTACCACGCCGCCTTCCCGGCGACCGGGCACATCGCCAAGGACGGCACGGGCTTCCAGATGGTGCCCATGAGCTTCCAGGCCGCGCTCTGAGCCACGCGACGGGTGGGGCGCCCTGCCCCACCCACCGTGCTTTCAGCCGCCGGTGAAGTTCGGCTTCCGCTTCGCCTTGAAGGCGCTCACCGCTTCCTGGTGATCCTTCGACAGGTTCGACTGGGTTTCCAGCGCGATCGACAGGTCCATCGTCGAGTGCGCGATCTGGCGCAGCGGGATGTTCATCACCTGCTTGGTCCAGCGGATCGACTTCATCGCCCCGGCCGCCAGGCGC